>JACQBY010000035.1 GCA_016201875.1 Nitrospirota bacterium | reverse complement strand
TGACACGGGCCAGTGCGCAGCGATAAAGATAATCTCCGTAGGAATCGACCCATTTATCGGGCGAGGATAATTCGAATTTTTCCATGAGTTTCTGGTCAGCCTTTGATTTTTTCATTTCCAATTCAATTTCCTGCCTATGACAGTATAACACATTTTGCCAACCTCCGTAAAAGTGAAAATTCCAGACAAGTCTCTTTTCCTTCACCATTTCTTCATCAACTCTTCTTCTGATCTTCATACGGCCATGTTATAATCTCCACTGGATTTAAAAGGAAAATTAAATGGACCCTACTTCGAAAGATACTATTTTAATCGTGGAAGATGACAAGAAAACGGCCTCGGTTCTCAGCCTTTATCTTCAAAAGGAGGGATTCGATACCATTGAAGCCTACAACGGGGTTGATGCGCTTTCCCTCTTCAAGAAAAGACAACCTGTTTTTGTTCTCCTTGACCTGATGATTCCCAAGATTGATGGGATTGAGGTCTGCAAGAAGATCCGGCAGGAATCCGATGTTCCGATCATGATGGTAACGGCCAAAGTAGAAGAGGTGGATAAGTTGGTCGGGCTGTCGATAGGCGCCGATGATTACGTGGTCAAACCCTTCAGCCCTAGAGAGGTTGTGGCACGCGTAAAGGTTATTCTCCGGAGATTCCAGCGAAAAGAGACGAATGCGATGAAGCCAATGTCGTTTCAAGGCCTTGTTGTCGATCCCGGAAAACACAAAGCAAGTCTACAGGGAAATGCCCTGCAATTGACCCACCTTGAATTTAAACTTCTGGCAACGCTCATTGCTGCGCCTGGCCGGGTCTTTTCAAGGGAAGCTCTTTTGGACGACATTTACCCGGGAGGTGAGATCAACGTTCTGGATCGCACGATCGACGTCCATATCAAGAATCTCCGGCAAAAGATCGAAAAGAATCCTGCTCGTCCCCGTTATATTAAAACGGTTCGCGGAATGGGTTACCAATTTACGGAGAAATAGCGTGCAAACCCCGAAAATCAGCCTGATCTGGAAACTCGTTGCAATCAACCTCTTAGGGGTTGGCATCGTCATTTTGTTGGCATGGCAGGTAATTGATCATTTTGCCGCGGACTATTTTATGCGCCTGATGAAGCAATACAACATCGATCCGAAGATCCTGCATGAGATGTTCCTTCATACCACCCATCAGTTTCTTCTTCTATCGATGGTTCTGGGCCTTGGCGTGGTCTCTCTTCTCGGTTTTTTTATGACCAAACAGGTCATGCGCTCCCTGACGCAGATGAGCCGGGTCACGCAGAAACTGGCGCTCGGAGATTACTCGGAGCGGCTAAAAATCAGGACACATGACGAGATCGGCGAGTTGGGACATGCTTTTAATCACATGGTCGAGAGTCTGGGAAAAATTGAGAAGATGAGGAAAGATCTGGTCGCCAACGTGGCCCACGAACTTCGGACGCCGCTTAACAACATCCGGGGGGAGTTGGAGGCAATTCAAGATCGATTGATGGAGCCATCGCCTAAAACGATTGATTCCCTCCATGAGGAAGTCCTCCGGTTGGTTCGTCTGGTGGAGGCTCTCCATCGTCTCTCCCAAATTGATTCCGAAAGCCAAAGTTTAAACAAGGAATGGATTGATATCCATGTTCTGGTCCGCGAAATAGTTCAGAAAGAAAAGAGCCGCATTGAACAAAAGAAAATCCGGTTGGAAGTGACTGGTACACCGGTCTCTGTCCAGGCCGACCCCGATCAGATGATTCAAGTGGTCCAGAATCTGATTCAAAACGTCTTGCAATACACTCCTGATGAAGGCAATGCAGGTATCAAAATAGAGAATGACGGCGCCTGGGTTAAGGTGGTTTGTACGAACAGCGGGGAAGGAATTCGCGAGGAAGACCTTCCCCACATTTTTGAGCGGTTTTACCGGGGAGAGAAATCGCGCTCTCGTGAATGGGGTGGCGCTGGAATCGGACTAGCCATCGTTAAACAAATTGTGGAAGCCCACGGTGGAACCGTCGGAACAAACAGCAGACCTGGCCAGACCGAGGTCTGGTTTACCCTTCCTCTTTGAATCTTTCTTCATCAAATCTTCATCATTCCTTCATGGTTCCTTCAAATTCCTTTAGTAAGATTAACTCATAAATTAAATGACAGTTTCTACTAAAGAATAAACTGGACCCATTCAGCAAAATGGGTGAAAGGAGTTAAACATGAATTTGGGATTGGAACTTTTATCATTTTTTGCGGGAATGTTGACGGTGGCGAGTCCCTGTATCCTGCCGGTGCTTCCGCCTCTGCTGGGCGCATCCGTCGCGACGCCATTTCGTCATCGTCCGTTTTGGATCGTGCTGGGGCTTGCAAGCGCGTTTACCCTCTTCGGAACGATCTTTGCTTTTTTTGGAAGCTTTTTGGGTCTAAGCAATTCCTTTCTTCGTCAAGCGGCCCTGGTCGTTCTCTTTTTCTTCAGCCTCTCGTTAATCTGGCCGAGGCTTTGGGAGGGAATAGGCGGCCGGATCAGTTTCATTGCCCAACGAATGACAGGGACCAACCGGCTTTCTGAAAAAGAGAGTCGGCTAAACACCTTCCTCATCGGAGGCTCGCTCGGACTGATCTGGGCGCCCTGTGCGGGGCCCATTCTCGGTATTATCATTACGCTGGCAACCGTTCAGAAATCTTTGTTGCAAACCCTGCTTCTGATGAGCGGGTATTCACTGGGCGCAGCTGTCCCGATGCTGCTGATCGGCTATGGAGGTCAGACGGTTTCCCGCCACATTCAGAAGTTTCGCGCGTGGGGACCGATCTCTCATAAGCTTCTCGGGGTTCTTACGCTCGCGTCGGTCATCGGCCTTTATTTTAACCTGGATACGATCATTCTTTCTCACCTTCCTGGACAACTCTTCATTGCTAACCGGATTGAAAAACAATTGGTCGAAAAAAAAGACCCCCTATCTATTCCACAAGAGGTTGCGGAGAAGAGCCAATCCACGTTGGGTATCACCTTGGCATCGGCTGAAGCAATGCCGCTCCCTTTCCTGGGAACGGCTCCGGAGTTTTCCCGAATTACAAACTGGATTAATTCTCCCGCTTTGTCCTCATCGGATTTAAGAGGAAAAGTGGTCCTGGTTGATTTTTGGACCTATTCCTGCATCAATTGTATTCGAACTCTCCCTTATGTTACCCAGTGGCACGAAAAGTATAAGGATCAGGGATTGGTGGTCATCGGCGTCCACACTCCGGAATTTAGTTTTGAAAAAGAGGAAACCAATGTGAAACAGGCGATCATTCGACATGGCATCCATTATCCTGTGGCCATGGACAATGATTATGGAACCTGGAACGCGTATAACAATCATTATTGGCCGGCGCACTACTTAATTGACACCGAGGGGAGGATCCGCGAAAAACATTTTGGGGAAGGCAGCTATGAGGAGACCGAACGGGCCATCCAAACTCTCCTGGCCGAGGCAAGGCTCCTGCACAAGCCGATGAGCCTGGAAGGCCCGAAAGCGTCGATTGATTTTTCAAAAATTCATTCGTATGAGACTTATATTGGGTACGGGCGGGCAGAAAACTTTTCGTCGGCTCAACAGATGGTTCCAGATAAAGCCCTCTCCTACACAGTACCGGCTACCCTCTCTCTCAACCACTGGGCACTGAGCGGCTTGTGGAAAATCACGAAAGAGGCCGCGCTTCTCCAGTCGCCGAGCGGTGCCATTCAATTTAGATTTGACGCTCCAAAGCTCAATCTGGTGATGGCCGGGGGAGAAAAAGAATTGACCGCAAAGGTATTCTTGGATGGGAAACCGATTCCTTCAGAATTTCGCGGAAACGACGTGGAATCAGACGGCACGGTGACAATTACCAATTCAAGGCTATACAACCTTGTGACGCTTCCACAGGGCGATGAAAAGGATCACCTTTTTGAACTGACCTTTGAAATGCCAAACGTAGAGCTTTTTGCCTTCACATTTGGTTAAATGAATCTTATTCCGTCCGGAATCAAACGTCCTGCAGGAGGGAATATGTTTTTAAAGCTAAATAAGAGGAGGACAATGAATCGAAGAGATTTCCTTAAATCCGTCATGACCGTGGGACTAGGGATTATCGTTGTGTCTATCAAACCTCGGCTTTCTCAGGCTGGAGAATCTGACGAAAGGTTTGAGATTATCAAAACAGACGATGAATGGCGTTCACTTTTGACCCCCGAGCAGTACGATATTCTTAGAAAAGAAAAAACGGAGCCACCTTTCAAAAACGCTTATCACAACAATAAAGCCCATGGCGTTTATCCCTGCGGGGGATGTGATCTGCCGCTGTTTTCATCCGACGCAAAATATGACAGCCGGACCGGATGGCCGAGTTTTTGGAAACCGATTAATGATTCCGCCGTTCGGACTAAAACCGATTGGAAATTACTCTATCCTCGGACCGAGGTGCATTGCAGAAGGTGTGGCGGCCATTTGGGACATTTATTCAAGGATGGGCCCCCTCCAACTTACCTGCGGTATTGCATGAACTCAGCGGCGTTGAAGTTTATCCCGAACCCATAGCTCTAACTCATCGGAGGAACTCATCGGATCGTAACGGCAATGAGTTTCTTGGATCTGGTTTACTCTCCCCGTTTAGACATTTCTTCATCAAATCTTCATTTGTCCTTCATTTTTTCTTCACATTCCATCGGTAAAATCATCTCATAAAATAAATTTACCTCTTTACCAATAAAAATAATTAAAAACATCTAACCCAATAAAGGAGAAACAGATGAGAACAGGATCGAAAGCAAATCATTTCATTTTTGCGTCAGCGTTGTTGGGAACTTTCTTAATCACAATGCCGGCATTTTCGATGGAGCCAGATAGCATGAAGATGGAGGACAAGAAGGGGGAAATGATGCAAGGCGAAAAAATGAGTCCCGACGAGAAGGCCATGAAAGAAAAAGATATGGAGAAGAAAGGAATGAAAAAAAAGAAAAAAGAAATGAAAAAAGATGGAATGATGAAAGAGGACAAAATGATGGAGAAAAACGGAATGAAAGAAGAGCCAATGGGCAAGGACGAAATGAAAATGAATAAATAAGTTTCGGCAATGGATATGTTTGACCGATTTAACAATCTGGTAAAGAGCTGCTGTAAGTAATGGAATAACTTTAACCGCAAAATTCAAAGGAGGATTGAAATGAAAATGAAAATACTTGGAATAGCTTTAAGCGTGGGGATATTAATGATCTCCATATTCACAGCCTTTGCACAAGGTCCGCAAGAAGCCAACGAGGCGGCGGCCGGGGCTGTCTATGCCATGACCAATGCCCCCGATGGGAATAAAATCGTTATCTTTAATCGGGATGAGAATGGGACTCTGACAAAAGTCGGTTCAGAATCAACCGGCGGGACCGGTTCTGGCGGAGGGATAGACCCACTGCGATCTCAGAATTCCCTTATCCTCAGCGGCGATAAAAGATGGTTGTTGGCCGTTAATGGAGGAAGTAATGAGATCTCCGTCTTCCGAACTCACCATGATGGGCTGGAATTAGTAAACAAAGTCTCCTCCGGAGGGATATTTCCAGTCAGTTTAACCTCCTACCAGGACCTTATCTATGTTCTTAACGCCGGGGGCACTCCGAACATCATGGGTTTCCATTTAAGCCATAAAGGTCGATTAACCCCTCTTTTGGATTCTAGCCGATCCCTTGGATCAGGAGGGTTTGCCCAGGTAGGATTTGATCCAGAGGCCCAGAGACTGGTCGTAACAGACAGAGCTGGCAGCAAAATTCTCGTCTATTCCGTGGGCGATGACGGATTACCGGCTTCGGGTCCAGTCACGTCAACCTCCAACGGTAAAGTCCCCTTTGGGTTTATTTTTGACCAACGGGGGCACCTGCTGGTCGTTGAAGTCGGCCCCAACGCGGTTTCGTCTTACCAGGTTCTGTCAGATAATACCTTGCAGGTGATCAGCGGATCGGTGCCCAACGGACAGACAGCGGCCTGCTGGATCGTCGCAACTGATCGTGGAGATGTCTTTACGACCAATCCCGGAAGCGGGACTGTTTCCGCTTATCAGCTGATGGTTGGAAACGGGCAAGTTGCCCTCCTTAACGGGGCCGCTGGAAGCGGGAATAAGCCTCTCGATTTGGCTGTCACCGGTAATGGGCGTTTTCTTTATGCCTTGGACCCGGGTAGTGGAAATATCGATATCTTCCAAATTGACCATAACGGCAGCTTAACCAATTTGGGCGCAACGACAACTGACGGGGAACTGGCGTTGTTCGCGCAAGGGATTGCGGCACGCTAAGCATTGACTACACCTGGCGGAAAGAAACTGCCGAGGACATCAATCTTCTTCGCAATATTCGATAGGCTGGTTACATCAAGGCCATGTGCCTAAGCTCCAGGGAGGCGCTACGCAATCGGCCCAGATTGTACGAACGTGCAATCTGGGCCTTATTATTATTTTTTTCTACTTTACTTTTTTTTATGGATGTTGATATAGGTTTCCCACAGGCGTTTCTGCAGTTCATTTCCTTTCTCTTCAGCGTGCCTCAAGTTATGCTCTGCAACATCATCCACCTTTTTCAATCCAAGGACATTTCGGATATGTAGAAGTATCTCCGACAATTCTGCAAGATCCGGATAATCGGTATTCAGGAGAAAGACAGGCCCGTTCTTGGTGATAAGCTGGAGACGAAACATCCGGTGGGGGATGCTGGTTCTTTCCATCTGATCAACGGACATTATCGCAACAACATCAAGGCAATCCTCAAACGGAACGGAGAGAGTGTTTTGCCATAACAATCGGAAGCCTTTTATAAAAACGGTCCTCTTATAGCTATCAAAGATCGTTTTTTTTCTTTCCACAATAAAACCCAGCAAGGTCATTCCTATCCCCGTTAACACCAGGGTTGTGACCTTTTCAACTGCCACGAGAAGACCCATCATCACAATTAAAATCCCTCCAATAACGAATATATATTGCAGGTAATGGTATCCATCTTCGATAATATATAGATTGTTATCTTTGCTTGTCATAATAATTAGAGGAGTTAACAGGCGCTGGGTTGATAAATCAGGTCATCCTTACTTTCCCGCAGGCTGGACCGGACACTTTTTTCTTAAGTTTCTTCGCACGAGCTCGTCAGGGTCATTGGCCAAAGCTTGACAGATATGATCAGGAATTTTCAAATTCAATGAGAGGCCAAATCTTACTGTCTCGTCTTTCGACAGCAGCTCTTCCATCAGATCGGCGGGAAGACTTTCATTCAGAGCAAAATCGAAAAGGCTTGCTTCGCCTTGTTTATACATTTCGCGAATCAAGGGTTCGGGCAGACCAGGGTTTCTGGCGAGGTAACAATTCATTGTGGTGTAATCTCCCGGAGTTCTAAATTTTAATAATATTTCAAGGGGAGTGTTTTTATTAGATGCGACTCCCCAGAGAACCACCTTTGATCTATGGTCAGCCAATTGACGAAGGAGATCCTCTGTAGCGCCCGGATTACTGGCCAGCAAATGCAGAACGGCCACATTTTTAAATTTTGATAATTCCAGAACTTCAGCCTCTGAAAGAAGTTTTCTTTCTTCGAGTTTTCGAATGACTTCCGAAGAAACTTCTTTTTTCTGCAAATACTCGCGAGCATCTTTTTCATAAAGAGGAGGCGAGTTGATGGGAAGCCAGATGGGAAGCCAATTCGGCCAGGTTAGGACCAGCGCCGTAAGAATTGATAAACCTGTACCCGCTATAGCAATGTATTTTAAGTTCACGGGCCATCCTTACAATGGTAATCTACCGCGTAGGCATAAACCGTAGCAGTAAATTCCGAGATCCTTCGGGTTCCAATGGCTTCTTTATTCCACCAGCGCATTGGATACTGAAGTCTCATCCAATCTCTTTCATTGGTGTAAAAAAACCAGCCAGTCTTCCAATTTAGGTCAGGAAAGCGCTCTTTAAGGGCTAACAAAGACGGTATTATTTTATTTTCCATACAAAATGTTACGATAAATGAGTCAACCTGTTTTGCTTTTTGAATGGTCTTTAAATCTTCGTGTTGAAACTTAGTGATGAGAGCAAATATCGAGGAAAACATTATTAAAATGATGAGCAAGAGAATTGTCAGGCCCTTTTTCATTTAACTCCTAAAAGCAAACGGGTTAGGTTGATCTTGCCCTGAAATTTCGGACACGGGTTCAGCGTGTTTGATTTAACAGTTCATACTGAATTGGACTCATATCGTTTAAAGCAGATTGCCGACGGGCGAGATTATAAAATATCTCAATGCTATAGGTAGCAACCCCATTAATACCGGTTGAAGTCTGCACTTGAGTTAAGTATATCAAAAACACCCAATCTGCTGTCATTTTAATCTCTATTTAACTTGTCTGAGGATTCTTCTAATCCCGGCTACAATTCGATCCGGTCGATCCTCCTGTAAATAATGGGAGGCATCCTCTAAAATTTCCAGCTCAGCCTGTGGAAAATGCTTTAGCCAGCGATTGATATACTTTGGCTTTGCGAAAGCGGGATCTTTCTTTGCCCAGATCATTGCCACAGGCTTTTCTTTCAGCAGATATAGCCTGGATTCGGTCTCGGCCAGCCATGAAGCCGATCGTCGAATCTCTCCCGGGAAGATCCAAATCCCGGTACGGGATTCTTCCGTTGAGAAAGGAGCCGCGTAAGCCTCTAAGAGCGTCGATGATATTTTCTCTTTATGAAAAATTCCTGCCGGAATCATCTTCCTAACAAAAAAATTCCTTTTGACATTTAAATATCTCCCTAACAGGCTGCCTCCCATGATTCTGGAGAAGATACGCGCATCGAAAGTCGGCGGCCAGCACCAGGTGTTTAAGATCACAAATCCGGCAAAATCCTCCGGTCGCTTCGTGGCGATCGAGAACCCGATC
Organism: Nitrospirota bacterium; assembly: GCA_016201875.1. Classification (GTDB taxonomy): domain Bacteria; phylum Nitrospirota; class Nitrospiria; order JACQBW01; family JACQBW01; genus JACQBY01. Next base: position 4,668 of record JACQBY010000035.1, on the reverse strand, counting down.
GGCCCACCCCAATCCTGACAGACCAGAATCATCTTTTTGAGACCTAAATGGTCGATGAGCGCACTGACCCATTCCGCATGTTCAACCGGCGTATATCCATAACCCGGCGGATGGTCCGAGAAGCCGAATCCTGGATAGTCCGGAGCGATAAGACGTGCCTCATGAACAAGCTCTTTGATGATGTTTCTATAGAGATAGGACCAGGTTGGATTTCCATGAAGGAGTAGTACCGGCGTGCCATTACCTTCGTCCACATAATGCATTCGGGCACCCCCTCTTTCAAGCCAATGATCTGAAAAGGGATATTCCTCTGGATTCACGGTAAATTTTCTGGTCGATTTAAGATAATTCACTGCCGATCTCCTCCATTGAAGATTTATCTTATCCTACCAACGTAGATCAAGCGACACCGTTAGAAATTTCGTCAATGGGGACGAAGTCTGGCAGAGCCTGGCAAACTGGTCAATAAAGTCGATCGATCGGACATCTTTTTCGGACAGCTCGGCGATTGATACAAAATCTTTTCGCTTCAGGTCTTCGATAAGCGGATGATCCGGATCAAACCCGGCGGGTGGACGAACAAGAGATTCGCCCCATAGCTTATGGGTCGCCTTGAATTTTTTATCGGCAAGGATCGCTTTCCATCGCTTGGGATGGGTTGCAATCGCTTCCCGGATTCTGTGGAGTGTCTCTCTCTCCGGATGCCAGATCCCTGTTCCCGCAAAAACATTGCCCGGTTCAAGGTGAAGATAGAACCCGGGAGCATGCGCGTCTTTCGCCATTTCATGACGGAAATGAATTCCGGCCATGGTTTTATAAGGACTTTTGTCCTTCGAAAAACGGGCATCCCGATAGATGCGAAAAAGCGAACCTCCGGAAGGACGCGCATCTGCGACATAATGGCGACTAATTTTTTCTAAATGGGGCGCAAAATCGCGGATAAAGTCGAGGCAGGGATTACGAACCTCCGCTATGTACCGGGATTTATTTGCCGTAAACCACTCCCGGTTATTGTTCATTTTCAGTTCCGTCAGAAACTTAAAAAAATCAGAGTTGAAATAAAGACCGCCTGCCATTTATCTTCCTTACCCCCTCTAAATCCACCTGCGTACGCTGGCTTTATACTCTAAATACGCTTCTCCAAACCGCTGTTCCAGATGGCGCTCTTCACGATGGATAACCCCAAACTCCATAATCAACAAAAGAACCGGGAAAAAGAGGGTGGACCAGAAGGAGTTGAGTAGAATACCTGCCCCAAGATAGAAAAGGTTCATCCCCAGGTAAACCGGGTTACGGGTAAAGCAAAAGGGGCCTTCCGTGACTAATACAGCCGCAGGCTGGTAGGGATTTGGACTGGTCCTCGCCTGCCGCATCGTTTGAAAAGCCCGGCTAACCAGAAAAGCGCCCACCCCAACCAAGGTAAAACAGATTATCCATCTCACCGGTAGAGAGAAAAATTGAACCGGAAACACTGTCTGGGGAATAAAACCGGTGAGAAATAGCGTAAAGTAAATCAACGGAGGGGGAGCGATGATTCCCGCGTTCCGGCTATCTTCCGTTTCCATGTTATACGCTGCCCCTGGAGTTTTAATTCTTCCCATTATAGATAGCGGCAAAGGTTTTGGCGAATTCCTCAAAAGAGGTCGGGGTGCTGTTTTTTTCGGTTCGTTTCTCAGTCGGCTTTAGGATTCCTTCGTTAAAGGCTCTGGTGAGTTCATTGAGCGCGCGCGCATAATCCTGTGAGAGACCCATTCCAACCATCGCCTTTTCGGATTCTTCATAGGAAAACTGCATATACTTCAAACCCGGTTTATTGATCGTTTTCCCGATGATTTCTGTCACTTCGTTCATGGAGATATTCCGCTGGCCTAATAGTTCTCTGGTCGATTTTCCGGAAAAATCGAGATGGAGCAGCCGTTCGGCGGCATCGGCGGCAATATCCCGGGTGGCTATCATCGGAATTGAAATATCTCCTTTTAAAGAGGTTCCATTGATCCCCATATTTTTAATCAATCCGGCATTCCATAAGAGGTTTTCCATGAAATAGGTCGGTCTCAAATGCAACAGATGGACCTCTTTGAGTTGATTTAACCGCTGTTCCTGATCATAAAGCCCTGTGACAGGGCCAACTTTTTCCGAAAGATGGGCTCCCACACTGCTTAAATTTACAACATACTTGACTCCAGACTGAACGATTGCCTTTGCCAGCGCTTCTCCAATTTTATTCTGGTGAGCCCGCGTATCTTTAGCGGTTGGATCGGGTGGAATCATTGCAAAAATAGCTTTAGCTCCGCTGAATGCATGGGCCATTGCCGATGTGTCATCCACTGAACCAGTAAAAGGATCTGCTCCTTTTTCGATCAGGGATTTTAACCGCTCTTTGCTTCTCCCAACAACTCTTACCTTTTGCCCTTTTGACAATAACATTTCCGCGAGTGGCTTTCCTATATTCCCTGTGGCTCCTGTAATGACATACATGGTGGTCTCCTCCTTTAAAAAATAATCGTTTTGGGTAATTAGATTACTTCAAGCCCTTCCTCACGGCGGCTTGATAGCGGGCCAGAAGGTCAGGGTCATCGATCGAATTGAACGTGCCATTTCTCAGCACCCTGGTCGCCTGAAACTCTTGCGCGCGCGCTCAACTTTGGCCATGATCACACAGTTCTCAACATGATCGTTGACCAGCCCCATAGCTTGCATGAAGGCATACACCGTGGTAGGGCCAATGAATTTCCAGCCCAGTTTTTTCAAATCCTTCGACAAGGCAAGAGATTCCGCCGAGGTCGAGGCAGTCTGCGGTTCCGCAAATTGCTTCATGACTGGTTCGTAACGCCAGACAAAGGCCGCCAGCGAGCCTTCCCGTTTGACGAGTTCCCGGGCCTGTCGCGCATTATTGACAACCGCCTCGATCTTGCCACGGTGGCGGATGATCCCTTCGTCATTGAGCAAACGAGTGAGGTCGCGCTGGGTGAAGCGCGCTATCCTGTCAAAATCGAAATCATGGAAGGCGGCGCGGAAATTCTCGCGCTTGGATAGTATGGTGCGCCAGCTCAGTCCGGATTGAAAACCCTCCAGACTTAATTTCTCGAATAAGCGATGATCATCGCTGACCGGAAAGCCCCATTCGGTGTCGTGATAGGCTAGAAACTCCGGTGCGGCACTGCACCAGCGGCAACGTGACTTGCCGTCGGGACCCTCTATTATCTCTGCGCTCATCTGCCTCCTGTCCTAGGTTTGAAAGTGACTCAGTCAAACAGAAATTGTAACCGCTCATCGGCTTTTGATGGCGTGATTTCAAGAATTTCCGCGCTTACCACATTTTCCACCACAAATGGATCACCATTCACCCTGCTTTGAAGGTCCGGCAGCGACGTATTGTGCGCCAGAATCCCACCACCCAAGTTAGGCTGAAGGCTGCCGACCAACAAAAATACGCCATCATCAAAACCGCGTTTGATCCATTCTTTGTGGCCTTCCATGAATTGGCTGGCTTGGCCTTTGTGGTCAGAAAATTTAAGAAGTACGATAAACATCGGATTTGGTCTCCTATCAAAATTGGAAGGCTGAGTATATTCAGCCGTTTTTAGCTCGTACCAATGGCCCTAACATGAAGCTAACCGGTGGTCAGCTCTGGAGCCGTCCGGTTGAGCAACTTGTTAGGCCGAAAAACAGCCGTTGCCTGAAGATACTCTTGTGCCATCTCCTGTGTCGTGATTTCAAGCATGACATGATTTTCGATCCAAAATTCAATAACACGAAATGAGCCCCTGGACAATTCAATTGCCCGCCATCCTTCTCGTTGTGCTAGAGCAAATATCTCGTCTTTGCTTCGATCCACAGAAACGGTGGCATGTGTTGCTACAAATGCCGAGGCGTGTTCATTATGCCTGAAATTGGCTTGGCCCCCTCCGGCATCAGGAAACATTTCCGTACCAAGGGGGTAAACTTCAATAGCGGTACCGTATTGGTCCCCTGTCCATGCAATATACGAATCCTGGTAAGGACCGAACTCCGTTAACATGCCACCGAGCAACTCAACTAGTATTTTTGTGACGTACAGCGGCTTCTTTGCAGGTATGGAAAGGTGATGAATCATCGTTTATTCCTCCTTTAACGTCGATACCGGGAGTTTTTGTTTAGATGTTGTTAAAAAACCCTCCCTATTGGGCCATGATTCCGCCGTCGACGCTCAGAATGCTTCCCGTCGTCCATGCGGATTCGTCGGAAGCGAAATAGAGCGCCGCCTGGGCGATCTCTTCCGGCTCTCCAATCCGTCCAACCGGGTGCATATTATTAAAGGCCGACCGGCCTTGAGGATTTGCGATCATCCCTGCAACGCCGGGAGTATCGACTCCTCTGGGACAAACGCCATTGCACCGGATTTTATTCTTGGCGTATTCAATCGCCACGGTTTTGGTGAGAATATTGACCCCTGCTTTAGCGGCGCTATACGGATGCGCTGAAAAACCGGGCATCGCTTTCAGGGCAACTGCCGTGGAGATGTTGACGATGGAACCTCCACCCTGATTAAGCATCTGAGGAATAACCGCCCGCGTAAACCGAAAGACTCCTTTAAGAAAGATATCCATCGTCTCATCCCAGACCTGATCGGTCGTTTCATGGAGCGGCGCCACGTGAAACAGATTCCCTGCGTTATTGACCAGGATA
>JACQBY010000020.1 GCA_016201875.1 Nitrospirota bacterium | reverse complement strand
TAACTCATGGGCTTTAAACAAAAGCTCCTTGAGAAGGTCCCGGTGGCTTCTGTCGGAGTTGAGGCTGACGATCATCGAGAGGGAAAGGAGGGAGTGGGTAACCACCTGTTCGATATCGACAAGATTCGCATCCATGGCCGAAATGAGATGGGTCAGGCCGGCAGTGATGCCGGGCCTGTCCTGGCCCGAAACTGAAATGAGGATCTGCTGTTGTTTATTCAAGAGGCTCTGAATTACTTTTCTTTTGGTTTTAACACGATGAAAAACGAACGGTTTTCCCTGTTGATGTATATCAGCGGAGAATCGGTCTCCTTGATTTTCTTAGCGGCCTGGTTAAATTCAGCGACCGTTTCAATTTTTTGCTTATTCAATTCTTTTATGACGTCTCCTTCCTTCAGAGCGTCGGTTTCAAATCGGCTGTCAGGGTCGAGTTTTGAAATGAGAATCCCTTTTTCAACTTTTAATTTATATTTTTCTTTTAATTCGGCGGTAATTTCCGTTACAGAGATGCCGAGCGGGTTTTCAGTTTGCGCAGGAATGTTTGACACCCTCTGCTCGTCTTTACGTTCGCCGAGAATGATCGGCAGGGTGACGGTCTTCCCATCTCTCAAAACGATCATTTCGGTTTTTTTGCCCGGAGGAATGCTGGCAACAATCCGGGAAAGGGCGCTGGTCGAGGTGATTTCCCGTCCGTCGATTTTGGTGATAATATCTCCCGGTTGAACTCCGGCGCGAGCGGCAGGATCTCCTTCGAAAACTTCACTGACCAGAATCCCGGCCCCTTCTTTAATGTGGAATTTCTCTGCCAGGTCGGTGCTGACCTCCTGAATGCCGATTCCAAGCCATCCGCGGGTCACCTTGCCGGCGGAAATCAGCTGAGTGACGATTTCGTTCGCCATGCTGGAGGGAATCGCGAACCCGATCCCCTGGGCAAAATTGATAATGGCGGTATTGATGCCGATCACCTCCCCTTTTAAATTGAGGAGAGGCCCTCCGCTGTTACCCGGGTTGATCGAAGCGTCTGTTTGAATAAAATCTTCATAGCGGGACAAATTAACGCTTTCCCGTCCGGTGGCGCTGATCACGCCGATGGTCACCGTTCCTTCAAGGCCGAAAGGGTTTCCCACGGCAATAGCCCATTGTCCCACCTTGACTTTGGAAGAGTCTCCCAGAGGGAGGATAGGGAGGTCGGCGGGAGATTCAATTTTAACGACAGCAAGATCGGTGTCGGAATCTTTTCCCAGGACCTTCCCGATAAATTTACGCTTATCCGAGAGACGGACTTCGACTTCCTTGGCGTCTCCCACCACATGCTGATTGGTGATGATCGTCCCTTTTTTATCAATGATGACCCCCGAACCGGAACCTTGCGGGACATCCGGACGTTTTCTTTCTACAGAGGGTTCATCCGATTTGGAGGAACGTGACACCGCCGGAGCGGGGGAGATGTTGACCACGGCCGGTTTGGCTTTTGAGGCGATTTCGATAAAAACATTCTGAAATTGCTCCGCCGATTTCATGGCGTCATCCGACGCGGCGCTTTTAACCGTTGAGGGAAAGATGGAAATCAAACAGATCAATCCAGCAAACAGGGCGGCGCTCACCGCCCATCTGAACGAACGCTTTGCGTTATCTTTCGTAAGAATCATTGCGAAACCTCCAATTAAGTTGTCATCCTCTGTTTATAACATATGGAGCTCTGTTTTAAAAGAAAAAACTTTTTCGTCATTCCCGAATGTCTCTATCGGGAATCCAAGTGTTTTCAAGAAAATACGTAAGCAAAGTCACTGGATTCCGGCTTAAAACATGCCGGAATGACGGATAAATGGGCATATTTGTAAAAAATCCGCTGTAGTAGTAATGAGGTAAATTTTTAGGTTTATTTTTAAGCTTAAATGTACTTTATCGTGTATAATGTATATTAAGTATTTTGTAATGTATTTGAATTATGCAATTTAATTATTGTCTTGACTTAAAAAGAAAAAAAGTTTTATAATTTACCATTGTTTTAAGTCAGAAAAATCAAGTTAAAATCATCATTTATCGTTTTTTGGTTTATTTTTAAGAAGCGGAATAATAAAGAAGAACAATAGGGTTTTTAAATCATTTCGTTAAGAAAATCGTCCATTTCAGGGGAGGATCTATAAAAATGGCTGGTAATAATAACAGGTCAATCGGGGCAGTAAATAAAAAAGGACAGAAAATCGTCGAACCTGAATATTTATTTTTTGAAGCGCCGCGCCAGGAGTTTTTCATGACAGGGAGCGAGATTGTAAAAGAAGCGATCCGAAGAGCAAGCGTCGATATTTCCGTTGCCTATCCGATTACCCCTCAGAGTGAAGCGGCGGCCCTGGTCGGAGAATTATGGACCGAAGGATACGTTGGAGATTATTTCAGAGGAGAGAATGAATTCGCGGTGATGAGCCAATGCGCCGGAGCCTCCTTTGGCGGAGCGAGAGTGTTTACCACGACCTCCGGTCCGGGAACGCTGAGAGCTTTTGAGAATTTTCCGATGTGGTCAGGCGCAAGGCTCCCCATCTTGATCAATGTGATGGTGAGAGGGGTCAACTCCCCTTTAAATATTCAGCCCGATACGCTGGAAATGGCCTTTTTGCTCGATACAGGGATGCTGATCTGGCACGCGGAAACCGCTCAGGAGCTCTTTGATATGCTTTTAAAAGGGTTTATCGTCGCCGAACAGCCCGATGTCCATCTACCGATCGCGGTTTGTATCGATGGGTTTTTTGTCAGCCATACCAAAGAAATGGTGTCGTTAACCGGCACAGATATTTGCCTTCCCCATTATGATCCTTACCGTTCTCCGGTCCCCTGCATGGATATGGAAGCCCCTCCGATGCGGATGATGCGCGATCCTTTCGTGATGAAGAGCAACTATATCAGTTATGCGACCCACGCGAGCTGGCAGCAGGAGGTGAGAGGGGCGGTTGAACGGGCGAGAAAGTATTCTGTCCGGTATCTCGGCGGGATGATTGAAGAAGAAAACAGCGATGCCGATATTTTAATTGTGTCATCGGGTACCGCGGTGGCGCAGGGGCGTGAAGCGGTCCGTCTGCTGGCAGAGGAAGGAATCAAAGTCGGGATTGTCAGGATTAAAAGCATCCGTCCTTTTCCGACGGAAGAATTACGCCAGGCCACCAAAAATGCCAGGCTCATTTTCGTTCCGGAATTCAATGTCAGCGGTTGGATGGCCCGGGAAATTAAATCGACGATCGATCGGAATCACAGGGTCATTGCAGGCCCTCACGTTGCGGGAGGAATGACCATGCCTCCTGAAATTATCGCCGAAGAAATTAAAAAGGTGATGCATCTTAGAAAAAAGGAGCTTGTCCATGGGTAAAAACAATCTTAAGATCTGTTCTGATTTAGAAGATATCATGCCGCCGGAATACCGGGAGCTTGTTGCCAGCGCGACTTATGGAAAAGAGAACCGGGGTTGGAAAGATATCGGAAGCGCCAAGGAATTAATCGAAGAGCATTCTCTCTGCGCGGGATGTCCTGAGGCGATTGCCTTCAGATATGTCCTGGCCTCGCTTCCGAACCCTGAAGACACGGTCATGGTCGGGTCGACCGGCTGTACCAGTCTTGTTTTCCCTCATGTGGCGGTTCATAATATCCATTCCCTTTTTGGAAATCAGAATGCCGTTGCCTCCGGTTTAAAAAGGGCTCTGAAACTCAGATTTCCAGACAGGGAAAAAGATGTGGTGGTTCTTGCGGGCGATGGCGCGACCGTCGATATCGGCCTCGATATGACCCTGCAGGCCTGGTTCAGACAGGAAAAATTCACCACGATCTGCTTTGATAACGAGCTTTATGCCAATACGGGCGGACAGGAAAGCGGTCTGACGCAAAAAGGTTTTGTGATGAAGATGGCTCCTCAGGGCAAACAGTTTAATAAAGTCCGGATGCCTGAAATTGCCAGGGAATCGGGATGCGCATACGTGGCCATTCTCACCGTGAGCAAGCCGAACCTTGTGGAACGGGTACTGAAGAACGCGGTTCTGATCGCAAGAACGATCGGTCCGACTTATATTCAGATTTATACCCCCTGTATTCTCGAAATCGGAAAACAGAGCATGGAAGGCCTTCAGGAGATGAGGGATGCCGAAGGGCCGAATGATCGTTTTGCCTTCAGAGAGTTTATCACAGACGAGGCAAAAGCGTTTTTGGCGGATATGGATGAAAAGAAAAAAGCAGCGGCGGCCGCAAAAATCGGGACCGCTGCGCCGGCAGGAGTGAAATAACGATGAGAAAAAGAATCAATATCCGAATTTCAGGGTTAGGGGGGCAGGGGGCCGTAACTTCGGCCCATGTTCTGGCAACGGCTGTGTACAAAGAAGGAAGACACGCCATTTCAAATCCATTTTTTGGCGCTGAAAAGCGAATGGCCCCGGCTGAAAGCTATGTGAGAATCTCAGACCAGAAAATTTATGATCGGGGGGAAATTGTCTATCCCGATATTATCATGCTCTATCATCCCCAGGTTTACACAATGGGAAAATGCTACACCATGCCCTTTTATTCGGGATTGAAAAAAGGCGGGCTGGTGATTATCAATACCGATCATCCTCTATTAAACGAGGAAGATATCCAGCGTCTGGAAGAGCTGGAGGCCAGGCTCTTATATATCGACGCGACCCAGATCGCGGTCGATATCGCCGGCACCGAACTGGCCTCCAATATGGCTATGGTGGGCGCCCTGGTCGGAGCAACTAAAATTGTAGCCATGGACTCCCTCGACAAAGCCCTTCAGGACAGGTTTGGAAAAAAATATGTGGCTTCAGGGGGAACGGCAACCCTGGACGAGGCGATTAAAAAGAAGTTCGCGAAAAAAGAGCAGTTGCTTGCAAAAAACCTCCAGACCATTCAAAAAGGATACGAAATCAGTTCTGCCTGGGTGGAAACATTTAAAACACCCATGTTGGTTTAAATAGTCAAAGCTCATTATTAAGGAGAGTGAATGTACGCAGTTGCCTTTGTAGAAGATGAAAAATGTATTGCCAATAAGGGATGCCGTCTCTGTATTCTTTATTGCCCTGAAGCCGATACCCTCAAGTTCGATCCTGTCAAGAAAAAAGCGTATGTGGTCGAAAGCCGATGCAAAGGATGCGAGCTATGCGTGGTGGTTTGCAATAATGCCAAACACAACGCTATTACGATGGTCATGAGATAGCCAGATCATTTTCAAACACCTTTTTGCAAGTGACGGAGATTCCTCATGGAAATGGATCCTGAAATTGAAAGATCTTTAACCAATGTTTTAAAGTCCCTTCAGGATTTTTCTTCAGTTTTTGACCGGAAAATCGATGAACTCCGGATAAAAGGCCTGGATGAAGAGAGATTAAATGCCCTTTTGGAAGGCTCCGATGCGATGAAAGACAGCGCTTCGATTTTCTTGAGCTGGGCAAAGCATTACGTCGAAAAAATCAGCAATCCTGCCGCTGAAAAGCAGACCGAGACCTTTTATTCAGAAACCTGATTCAGGATTTATTCTCCCACTGCAGCTCCAAAAAACCTGTTCATCCCTGCAACAGACCTCCGGGAAAGCTCCCCTTTTCAGCTGATGGCGCATAAAGAAGCGTGCGCCATCAGATTGTTTTTGACAACTCTCCTGATAACGACTATAATTTTTTTGTTTTTATGAATGAACCTCAAAACCACATTCGCAATTTTTGCATCATCGCCCATATCGATCATGGAAAATCGACCCTTGCCGACCGGCTCCTTGAATATACCGGCACGTTGACCCATCGGGAACTCAGGGAGCAGTTTCTCGACGATATGGACCTCGAAAGAGAACGCGGGATTACTATCAAAGCCCACGCGGTTCGGCTGGCCTATCTGTCAGAATCCAAAGAAAAATTTATTTTAAATTTAATCGATACGCCCGGCCATGTCGACTTCACTTATGAGGTGTCAAGAAGCCTCGCGGCCTGCGAAGGGGCCCTCCTCATTGTCGACGCGACCCAGGGGGTCGAAGCCCAGACGATTGCCAATGCCAATCTCGCCCTTGATAACCATTTAGAGATTATTCCGGTCATCAATAAAATTGACCTGCCCAGCGCAGACATTGAAAAGACCAAACAGCAGATTGAAGATATTTTAAGCATCGACGCAGACGATGCGGTCCTTGCGAGCGCAAAAGAGGGGATCGGCATCAAAGATATTTTAGAGCGGATTGTGCAGAAAATCCCCCCCCCTGTGGGAGATAAAAACGCTCCCTTAAAAGCCCTGATTTTCGACTCCTGGTTTGACAATTACGAAGGGGCGGTTGTTTTAATCAAAATTGTAGAGGGGACCTTAAAACGGGGAGACCGGGTCCGTTTCATGTCGACGAACAAAGAGTTTGATGTGATTTCGCTCGGCGTTTTTACCCCTGCCCGAACTTCCGTTTCGGAACTTAGCGTGGGCGAAGCCGGCTGTTTCACCGCCGCGATCAAAAAAGTCGGAGATACGAAAATCGGCGATACCGTGACCTCCGCCGCCTATCCCGCGGCAGATCCGATTCCGGGGTATCGCGATGTGAAGCCGATGGTCTTCTGCGGCCTCTATTGTCAGGATACCGAAGAATATGAAAACCTGAAAGAAGCCCTGGAGAAATTGAGATTAAACGACTCCTCGTTCAGTTATGAACCGGAAACCTCCCTGGCGCTCGGATTCGGGTTCAGATGCGGGTTTCTGGGGCTCCTCCACATGGAGATTATTCAGGAGAGGCTCGAAAGAGAATATAATTTACGGTTAATCAGTACGGCCCCGACGGTGGTTTACAGAATCACCACGGTCAAAGGGGAAGAGCTCTTCATTGACAACCCGGCCAAATTGCCGGATCCCCAAAAAATATCAAAGTACGAGGAGCCTTATATTGTCGCTTCCATTATTACCCCCGAAGAATATATGGGATCGATTATCAGCCTTTGCCAGGAAAAAAGGGGGATTCAAAAGGATTATAAGTATCTGGACCGGAAACGGATTCTGGTCCCTTACGAAATGCCCTTAAACGAAATTATCCTCGATTTTCATGATAAGTTGAAATCGCTTACCAAAGGGTATGCCTCTTTCGATTATGAATTGATCGGTTACAGGGAATCCGACCTGGTCAAAATCGATATTTTATTAAACGGCGAAACGGTGGATGCCCTTTCATTCATTACCCATCGCGCGAAAGCGCAGTACCGCGGAAAACAGATTGCCGAAAAATTAAAAGACATTATTCCGAGGCAGATGTTTGAAATCGCCATTCAGGCGGCGATCGGGAGCAAAATTCTTGCAAGGGAGACCATCGGCGCGTTGAAAAAAAATGTGACCGCGAAATGCTACGGCGGAGACATTTCCCGAAAAAGAAAACTCTGGGAAAAACAAAAAGAAGGCAAAAAGAGAATGAAACAGATCGGGAAGGTGGAGGTCCCCCAGGAGGCCTTCCTGGTGGTTCTTAAAATAAAAGATTAACTTCAAAAACAGTTAAACCAAAGAGGATCAGTGGCGGATAAAAAACGGAAGCGTTCGATCATCAGGGAATATCTCGAAGCCATTGCAACGGCTTTTGTACTGGCGATTATTGTGATCACCTTTGTGGTTCAGGCCTTTAAGATTCCATCGGGATCGATGATCCCGACATTAAGCGTCGGGGATCATATTTTTGTATTGAAATTTATGTATAGCATCAAAAACCCTTTTTCAGATACAATTCTTTTTCATACATGGGAGCCGAAACGGGGCGATGTGGTTGTATTTAAATATCCGAAAAATGAGAAGATCGATTTTATCAAAAGGTTGATCGGGGAGCCCGGCGACACGATTGAGATCCGGAGCAAACAGGTTTATATCAACGGGGAGCCTCTCAAAGAGCCTTATTCGATTCATTCCGACCCTCTGACGATCCGGGAGCGGGACGAGTTTGGTCCGGTGACGGTCCCCGCGGGGAAATATTTTATGATGGGAGACAACCGCGACCAGAGCCTCGACAGCCGGTTCTGGGGGTTTGTCAGCGAAAATAAGATAAAGGGAAAGGCCTTTTTAATCTATTGGTCATGGGATGGAAAAGACCGCTGGGTCAGGTGGGAGAGAACCGGAAATCTGATTCATTAAAAATGACCTCTGATTCGCAGATAAGAGAATACCCTATGGAAAAGGCCGCAGAGAGAAGAAGGCGGAAAGAGGATCCGCTCAGCCATTACGTCAGAAAATTTCCAGAAGCGAAAGTCCTTGTCCTTGGCGACCTGATGCTGGACCATTATGTATGGGGGACCGTCAGGCGGATTTCGCCCGAGGCCCCCGTTCCCGTCGTCAATGTCACCTCTGAAAGCATGCTCCTTGGAGGAGCCGCCAACGTCTGCCATAATATTACCTCTCTGGGAGGTCAAACCGAAATTGCGGGGATCGTCGGAAAAGACCCCTCCGGAGACTGGATCATCGAGCATCTCAAAGAAATGAAGATTCCGGCGAAAGGGGTTATCCAGGAAGAGGGGAGGCCGACCACCCGGAAGACCCGGATCATCGCCCACAGCCAGCAGGTTGTCCGTTTTGATCATGAAAAACGGGGAGAAATCTCTCCGGAAAGCCAGAGAAAATTATTAACCTTTCTGGAAAAGAATTTAGAATCTTATCGCTGTCTGGTGATTTCTGACTACGATAAAGGGGTGGTCACCGAAAGTTTAATCAAGGGAGCCATTAACCGGGCGAAAGAGCTCAACATTAAAATTATCGTCGATCCCAAGATCAGCCATTTTTCTTATTATAAGGGGGTCACCCTCATCACCCCGAACCATCTGGAAGCTTCCGAGTGCTCCGGCATTGAGATTGAAGATGAAGCGACTCTGTTAAAAGCGGGCTGGACGATTTTAAGCAAGCTCGATTGCGAGTCTGTCCTGATTACCCGCGGGGAGCATGGGATGAGCCTGTTTGAAAAAACAGGAGAGGTCACTCATATTCCGACAGTCGCCCAAAATGTTTTTGACGTGACCGGCGCCGGCGATACCGTGGTGAGCGTCCTTTCTCTGGCCCTTTCGGCGGGAGCCGGTTTAAAAGATTCCGCCGTTCTGGCCAATCATGCCGCCGGCATTGTCGTGGGGATTGTCGGAACCGCCACCGTGAACAGGGAGACGCTCCTGAACGATTTGAACCGTTTGTCATGAAACCTTCGGGGAATAAAAGAGCCACGGTAATTATACCGGCCCGGTTTCAATCGACCCGCTTTCCCGGAAAACCGCTGGTTGAAATCGAAGGGAAACCCCTGATTTACCACTGTGTCCGCTCGGTCACCCCTTCGGATTGGATCCGCGAGGTTGTTGTGGCGACCGACGATCCGAGAATCAAGTCCGCCGTTGAGCAATTCGGAGGGAAGGCGGTCTTAACCGCAGAGGGAGCCAGGACCGGCACCGACCGGCTGGCCGAAGTGGTTGAAAAAATGGAAGGGGATGTTTTCGTCAATCTCCAGGGAGATGAAATTCTTCTCCAGCCGAACTTTTTGGATCCGCTGATCGAGGACTTTATGAATAATCCGGCGCTCCGGATGGCGACTTACAAAAAAGAGATTACCGGCCCGGAAGATCTGAATAATCCGAATATTGTCAAAGTCGTCACCGATCAGGAGGGAGATGCCCTCTATTTTTCCCGGGCGCCGATTCCGTTTCTCCGGGATAAAAAGCCTTCTCAACCGTTCCCGCCAAAGACCTATTACCGGCATTTCGGCATTTATATCTACCGGAAAAAGCTTCTTCAGGAGTTTTCGCGCTGGCCGGAGTCCTCTCTGGAGAGGATCGAAAAACTTGAACAGTTGAGGGCGATGGAACATGGCGTCAGAATCCGGGTGAAAGAGACTCCTTACGACTCGTTAAGAATTGACGTGCCGGAAGATTTAAACAAAATCAAACTGTCTATCAAGAGGCCTCATGGGTAAATTTATTTTTGTCACCGGAGGAGTCATCTCCTCGTTAGGAAAGGGAGTCGCCTCGGCTTCCATCGGAGCGTTAATGGAAGCAAGGGGTTTGAGGGTCACCTTTTTAAAACTCGACCCTTATATTAATGTCGATCCCGGAACGATGAACCCCTATCAGCATGGCGAAGTCTTCGTGACCGATGACGGGGCCGAAACCGACCTGGATATGGGGCATTATGAACGGTATACCTCCGTCACCATGGCCAAAAGGAATAATTACACCACCGGGAAAATCTATGACAACGTTATCCGGAAAGAGAGGCGGGGAGATTATCTCGGCGGGACGGTCCAGGTCATTCCCCATATTACCGACGAAATTAAAAAGTGCGTCAAAAATGCCGATTGGGGAGTCGATGTCATTATCGTCGAAATCGGGGGGACCGTCGGCGATATCGAATCACTCCCGTTTCTCGAGGCGATCCGCCAGATCCCGTTTGATGTGGGAAGGGAAAATGTTCTCTATATCCATTTAACCCTTGTCCCTTATATTCCGACGGCCGATGAATTAAAGACCAAGCCGACCCAGCATAGCGTCAATAAACTGAGGGAAATCGGCATCCAGCCCGATATCCTCCTTTGCCGGACAGACAGGCCCCTTTCGCTCGATATTAAACGGAAAATAGCCCTCTTTTGCAACCTCCTCCCTGAAGAGGTGATGTCCGCGCAGGATGTCGGGAGCATCTATGAGGTGCCGGTGCTCTTAAACAATGAAAAGCTGGATGAGATGATCCTGAATAAACTTCATCTGCCGAACCAGCCGGCCCATCTCGAAAGATGGAAAGAAGTCGTCCAGGTCGTTAAAAATCCGAAGTTTATGGTTGAGATCGCCCTTGTCGGGAAATATGTTGAATTAAAAGAGTCTTATAAAAGCTTGCTTGAAGCGCTGGACCATGGCGGCATTGCCAACCATGCAAAAGTAAAAATAAAATGGGTCGATTCTGAAGCTGTCGAAAAAAACGGCCCGGACGCCCATTTAAAAGAAGTGCAGGGGATTCTCGTCCCCGGAGGTTTTGGCGACAGGGGGATCGAGGGGAAGATTTCCACCATTCAATATGCGCGGGAGCAAAAGGTTCCATTTTTCGGGATCTGCCTCGGCATGCAGTGCGCGGTGATCGAGTTTGGCCGCCATGTCGTTCACCTGACCGATGCCAACAGCGCCGAATTCAACAAAGAGGCTCCCCATAAGCTCATTACCCTGATGACCGACCAGCAGGAAGTGACCGATAAGGGGGGGACGATGCGTTTGGGCTCATTCCCCTGCGATCTCGACCCCCATTCCAAAGCATTTCAATGTTATCAAAAACCGGAAATCAGGGAACGGCACCGGCATCGGTACGAGTTTAATAACCTTTACCGGGACCCCCTGCAAAAGGCGGGGCTGGTGATCAGCGGAACCTCTCCCGACCAGCGGCTGGTTGAAATCATCGAAATCAAGGACCATCCCTGGTTTATCGGCGTCCAGTTCCATCCGGAGTTTAAATCGAAGCCGTTGGACCCGCATCCGTTGTTTAAATCTTTTATTAAAGCCTCTCTTCAATATAAAGAAAAACATCCATGACCAAAACCATTGAACTGAACCGTTACAGGCTGGGCGGGGGAAACCCTCTTTTTCTAATTGCCGGCCCCTGTGTGATCGAGAAAGAATCTTTCATGTTCGATGTGGCAAAAACGATTAAAGAAATCGCCGATCGCCATCAGGTGCCGTTCATTTTCAAATCTTCTTATGACAAGGCCAACCGGTCATCGCAGGCTTCATTCAGAGGGCCGGGAATCGAGAAGGGGCTTGAAATCCTGCAGAAGATCAAAGACCAGCTCCGGGTCCCCGTCTTATCCGATGTTCATACCGCAGAAGAAGTGGAGCAGAGCGCAAAGGTTCTGGATATCCTTCAGATTCCCGCTTTTCTCTGCCGCCAAACCGATCTTCTGGCTTCCGCCGCCGAAACCGGCCGGATTATCAATATCAAAAAAGGGCAGTTCTTATCTCCCTGGGATGTCAAAAATATCATCGGAAAAATGGAATCGATGAAACATGACCGTTTTATGATCACCGAACGGGGAACCACATTCGGATACAACAATCTCGTCAGCGATATGCGGGCCCTGCCGATCATGAGAGGTTTCGGGTATCCGGTGATTTTTGACGGCACCCATTCGGTACAGCTCCCCGGAGGGGGAGGAGACGTGTCGTCCGGACAGAGAGAGTTTGTCGCTCCCCTCGTCAGGGCCGCGGTCGCCGCCGGATGCGACGGGCTCTTTTTAGAAGTCCACCCCGATCCCGACCATGCCCCGTCGGACGGGCCGAATATGATTACCCCGGACGGCCTTGATAAACTCCTGTCGCAGGTCAAACGGATCGAATCGGCATTGGCAGAAAATTAGGTTCTGGTTCTATTCTATGGACATCATTCAATCAGGAATAAGAGTTCTGCAGATTGAAGCGGAGGCGCTTGGCGGGTTAATTGCCCGTATCGACCAGCGCTTTGTCGATGCCGTCAACGCGCTTCACCGGTGCGAGGGGCGAGTCGTCGTCTCCGGCATGGGGAAATCGGGGATCATCGGCAAGAAAATTTCCGCCACCCTGGCCAGTACCGGCACCCCCTCTTTTTTTCTCCATCCGGCCGAAGGGCTTCATGGCGATATCGGGATGATCTCCAGGGGAGACGTTCTTCTGGCCATCTCCAACAGTGGAGAGACCGAAGAACTGCTTAAAATTCTTCCTTCCATTGAACGGCTCGGTCTTTTTCTGATTTCAATGACCGGAAATTCAAGATCAGCGCTTGCCAGAGAGAGCGATGTCACCCTCGATATCAGCGTTAAAGAGGAAGCCGGGGCGATG
>JACQBY010000181.1 GCA_016201875.1 Nitrospirota bacterium | reverse complement strand
GCCGGAATCCAGTGACTTTGCCTCCGTATTTTCCTGAAAACACCTGGATTCCCGATAGAGGCATTCGGGAATGACGAAAAAGCGCCGCTGTAGTGTTATGATTGGAGGGTTTTTTCTGGTGGTTAACGGAACCTATTCCTTTACAGATTTGCCCGGTATTTTTGAAGGTCTTCGAGCCAAAAAGATTACCGGCATTTTAAAGCTTTTTCAGGAGAAAGCGGTAAAATCCCTTTATTTCAAGGAAGGGAACATCATTTACGCTTCCTCTTCGGAGGATGAAGACCGTCTGGGAGATGTTTTACTGAAAATCGGGAAAATCACAAAAGAACAATACCGGGTCTCTTCCGACCTGATCAAAAAAACGGGGAAGCGCCAGGGGTCTATCCTGGTGGAAATGGGAGCGATCACCCCCAAAGATCTGTTTGAAGGGTTGAAAAATCAGATTCTCGAAATCATTTCAAGCGTGATTTTATGGGAAGAGGGAGGGAACTACGAATTTCAGGACGGGGAGCTTCCTCCCAACATTATTCCCCTTCCGATTGATTTGCAGGAAATTTTGACCGGAATCATCGTGAAGTTAGAAACCGAATAAAATCGAGTGAGCATTTTCAATCAGGTGCGGACTTTCCGAAAGTCGATCCATATATCAAACAAACCCAATAAGGCCACCGCTGCTCCCAGCAGAGGCCATATCAAGAGCATCATATAAGAGAGAACCTGCCAGAAAAGTCTGACCTCTTTCCTTTTAAAAAAGTCGGACATCAGCGCCAGCCCCTGGAAAAAATAGAGAAGCATGAAGAGAATAAGGAGGTTCCCTCCGATGACTTTGGCTATGGCTGAAGGGACTATCACCAGAGCGCCGGAGCCAATAAGGCCCCAGACGAGGCTGTCAGAAGCAAACCAGGAGGTCAGCGGATTAAATTGCACCCCGGGGGTTTCCATCTTCATCAAGATAAACCGGGTCAGCAAAAAATTCAGGAAGATAATAAAGATCAGACCGATCAGGTAAACAGAGGGAAAGAGATAAAAGATCACCGTGGCCATATCGTTCAGCGAGGCATTTAAATAATCTATCTTTTCCTTATCCATTCCTATTTTTTCGTAATAAAGGATCGTCTCTTTCAGATTTTGAAGAATCACCTGATAAGAATAGGCAAGGGGTTTGGTATGGCTTTTGACCGCCTGGTAAAACCACATCGCCGTTCCCGATACGAATGGCGGAAGAATACCGGCCAGGACAATCTGCTCCGCCGGCCGTTTTTTTTGAATCATTTCTCCGATGATGATTGAAGAAAAAAGATAAGTCGAGATGAGAAAGAGGGCTTCATACCGTTCAAAAAATAAAAAAAAGGCAAAAACCAGCATGAAGCTGATCGAAACGAACACTTTTTTCGGAAAGTGGAGATAAGAAAGGATTAAAGGGGTAAAAGAGAAGAGACTGACCGCAAACCCCGTCCAGTTGCGGTAATAAATAGACGAGATCAGGAAAAATGAAAAAACGGTGATAATGGCAATTTCAATCCACGGAAACTTCTTCCCATTGGGCAAGGCGGTCTTATCCCCTTTTCAAAAGGACTCCGGCGGTTCTATCCGCCGGATAGAAGTTTAACGTTCCTCAGCAAATGCGAGCAGAGCGATATTCCTTGACCTTTTGATTGAAAGGGTCAGTTGCCGCTGGTGGCCTGAGCAATTTCCTGAAATTCTCCGGGGAATGATCTTTCCCCGCTCGGTTAAAAAATTTTTTAAGGTGACCAGATCTTTATAATCGATAAAGTCAATTTTGTCGGCGCAGAAACGACAGACTTTTTTCCGCTGGAATGTTTTCTTTTCGGTCTTTTCTCTTGCTTCCTTCATTTTCAAAAATTCCTTTCAAGCTTTTATCATTAATTTTTTATTCACCATTAAAAAGGAACGTCGTTGCTGTCTCCCATTTCTTCAACAACCGACTCTCCCTTTTCACCCGACCCCTCCCTCTTGGGGAGGAACCTGACGCTTTGGGCGACAATCTCATACTTGCTTCTCTTCTGACCATCTTCGGTTTCCCAGCGCCGTTCCTGAAGCCGCCCGTCGACGATCACTCCGTTCCCCTTATGAAGATACTGTCCGCAGCTTTCGCCCTGTTTTCCAAATACCACGATATCGATAAAACAGACATCTTCTTTGGTTTCATCGCCCTGTTTATAGCGGTGATTCACAGCCATCCGGAAATTCGCAACGGCTGTCCCGGTCGGGGTATAACGGATTTCGGGGTCTTTGGTCAGATTCCCCATGAGAATAACTTTGTTAAAACTTGTCATGGCTAAGACTCTCTGTGGCTGATCGGTTCAAGGGCCTTTTCTCTCTGGGCCTCCACCAGCAGACCGATTCTCCTGGCCTTGCTCTCTTCTTCCTTCATGTTCAGTTTTACAGTCTGGTATTTGATAATGCCATCCTGAATTTTTAAATTTCTTTCCAGTTCAGAGATGAGCGTTCCCGGCCCCTGGAAATGGAGAAGGACATAGATTCCTTTTTTTTCCTTTTTTGCCTCATAGGCAAGCTTTTTCTTCCCCCAGTTTTCAACTTTGACGATCTGGCCGCCATTCTTTTCGATAATCCCCTTGATTTTATCGGTTAATCCGCCAGCCTCTTCTTCAGTCAGCGAGGGACGGATAATAAAAACGGATTCATAATCATTTAACATTTTAAACCTCCTTATGGATGTGAAACCCCTTTTTAAAAGGAGCAAGGATTGATGGTCGTCCAGGGGACCCCAATTAGCCCCCGGGAGCGATTTTGTCCGGCCTTTGGATCGCTTGACCGGGAAAAACACTTATATCACACATTAAAACGGAAATAAATAATATCGCCGTCTTGAACTTCGTACTCTTTTCCTTCCAGCCGGAGAAGCCCTTTCTCTTTGA
Source organism: Nitrospirota bacterium (assembly GCA_016201875.1). Classification (GTDB taxonomy): domain Bacteria; phylum Nitrospirota; class Nitrospiria; order JACQBW01; family JACQBW01; genus JACQBY01. The sequence continues at coordinate 6,221 of JACQBY010000181.1, read as the reverse complement.
CCGCGGCTTCGGTTTTATATTGGAACAGATCCTGACAAGACATCACTTCGGCGCGGATAAAACCTCTTTCAATATCGGAGTGGATCTCGCCAGCAGCCTGCTGGGCTCTTGTCCCTTTTTTGATCGTCCAGGCCCGGCACTCATCTTTTCCGGCGGTAAAAAAGGTGATTAAATTTAAAATCCCGTAAGCTTTCCGGGCAAGCCGGGCCAATCCGGATTCTTCAAGCCCCAGCTCGTCGAGATATTCTTTTCTTTCTTCGGCCGAAAGGGATGCGATTTCAGCTTCGACAGCCCCGCTGACGACAACACAATCGGCATTTTTATCTTTGGCAATCTGTTTGACCTGCACTACCCAGGGATTGCCTGTTTGAATATCCTTTTCCGGCACGTTGGCGGCATAAAGGAGCGGCTTTGTGGTCAGAAGATTGATCTCTTTCAGGAACCCTTTGTCTTCGGGAGAGAATTCCTTCAGAGGTTTTCCCGTTTCAAGACCGGTTTTTATTTTTAAAAGAAGCTCCATCTCCCGGGCCGCTGTTTTGTCTCCCGTTTTCTTCTTTTTTTCGGTTTTTTCGATCCTCTTGAGAACCGTCTCAAGGTCGGAGAGGGCCAGTTCCGTTTCGATGATGTCGATGTCATGGGCCGGATTCACCGCGCCATGCACATGGATCACATCGGGGTCGTCAAAACATCTGACGACGTGGACCAGGGCGCTGACCTCGCGGACATGGGAGAGAAATTTATTTCCCAGCCCCTCCCCTTCGCTTGCCCCTTTCACCAGCCCGGCGATGTCGACAAATTCCACGGAAGCCGGGGTGGTTTTTTTCGGCTGATAAAGCTCCGCAAGGGTTTGAAGGCGCGGGTCGGGAACGGCCACAATGCCGACATTTGGATCGATCGTGCAAAAAGGGTAATTGGCAACCTGGGCTTTTGCCGCCGTCAATGCATTAAACAGCGTCGATTTTCCAACATTGGGAAGACCCAGTATGCCGCAGTTTACTCCCATGATTATTTCATCAAAGGAACGATTAATAGCGCGACAATATTGATGATCTTGATCATCGGATTGATTGCCGGTCCCGCGGTATCCTTATACGGATCTCCGACCGTATCGCCGGTTACCGCGGCTTTATGCGCTTCGCTCCCTTTTCCTCCAAAATTTCCCTCTTCAATATATTTCTTGGCATTATCCCAGGCGCCCCCTCCGCTGGTCATTGATATGGCCACAAAGAGTCCTGTGACAATACATCCGACCAGAACGCCGCCAAGCGCTTTCGGCCCCAGTAACAACCCGACCAGGATCGGGGTGATCACCGGAATGATGCCGGGAAGAATCATTTCTTTAATGGCCGACCGCGTCACGATATCCACCGCTTTGCCATAATCGGGCTTTGAAGTTCCTTCCATAATGCCCGGGATCTCCTTAAATTGCCTCCGGACCTCCACAACAATCTCACCGGCCGCGCGCCCGACCGCTTCCATGCTCAATGCGCTGAACAGGTAGGGGAGAAGACCGCCGATAAAAAGACCGACCAGGACATACGGATCGCTCAGGGTAAAAACAACCACTTTTAACAATCTGACATTCAGCTCCTGAGTGTAAGAAGAGAATAAGACCACCGCCGCCAATCCCGCGGAACCGATCGCGTACCCTTTGGTCACCGCTTTGGTCGTATTCCCGACGGCATCCAGGGGATCGGTTACGGTCGCCCGGATCGATTTATCAAGACCGGCCATTTCGGCAATGCCTCCGGCATTATCGGTAATCGGACCGTAAGCATCGAGGGCCACGACAATCCCCGCCATCGAAAGCATTGAAACCGCGGCAATGGCCACGCCATAGGTCCCTGCCAGAGCGTGGGAAACCAGAATCCCCGCTCCGATCACCAGAACCGGAAGGGCGGTCGACTTCATTCCGACGGCAAGACCGGCGATAATGTTCGTTCCATGTCCTGTTTTAGAAGCCGTGGCAATATGGCGGACAGGAGCAAAACTGGTGGAGGTGTAGTATTCGGTAATCACCACCAGCGCCGCGGTGACAACCAGGCCGATTAAAGCCGATCCGTAGAGATTATTGACCGTGATCCCTTCCACATCTGCCATTAACCATTTCGTGACGGGATAAAAAGCCGCCGCGGAGATCAGGCCGCTCGCCGCAAGCCCTTTATAGAGGGCCCCCATGATATTCTTGCTCGAACCGAGTTTGATGAAGAACGTGCCGGCGATGGACGCCAGAATGGAAACGGCGCCGAGGACGATCGGAAAAATGTACGCTTTCGGAACGTTTCCAAAGGTCAGCCCCCCCAGCAACATCGCCGAGATAATGGTCACCGCATAGGTTTCGAAAAGGTCCGCCGCCATCCCCGCGCAGTCTCCGACGTTATCTCCCACGTTATCGGCAATCACCGCCGGGTTCCGGGGATCGTCTTCAGGAATGCCCGCTTCGACTTTTCCCACCAGGTCGGCCCCGACATCGGCCGCTTTCGTATAAATCCCCCCCCCCAGCCTTGCAAAAAGGGAGATTAAGCTCCCGCCAAATCCAAGGCCGATCAAAGGCATAATTGAAACAGCCGATCCTGCAGGAGTCATATAAAGTAACACCGCATAATAGCCGGCCACGCCGAGAAGTCCGAGTCCGACCACCAGAAGTCCGGTGATCGATCCCCCTTTGACGGCCACTTCGAGCGCTTTTGCCAGGCCCTGCGTTGACGCCTCAGCGGTGCGGACATTGGCCCGGACCGAAATATTCATTCCGATATAGCCTGCCGCCGCCGATAAAAGCGCCCCGATGAAAAAGCCGATCGCCGTTTCCGGACCGAGAAAAACCCAGATCACCGCGAACAAAACCAGCCCCACCATCCCGATCGCCGTATACTGCCGGTTCAGAAAGGCCTGCGCCCCTTCCTGAATCGCCAGGGCGATGGTTTGCATTTTTTCTGAGCCGGGGCTTTGCTTCATGATCCAGCGGGCCAGGATAAAACCATAAACCACGGCGGATAACGCGCACACAAAAGAAAAAATTAAAAATCCCTGAATGACATCCATCGATTTTCTCCTAATGATTTAATAATTTATTTATGGCTTCTGGTTATAAACATTCATGGCTTTCTGAGGTCCTGCGGATAAAATCTCCTTGACCGCCCCGGCCGATTGCCGGATCACCTCATTTAAAACCGCCTGCTCCTCTTTCAAAAAAGGAGAAAGGACATAAGAGACCGCTTCTTCCTTTTCAGCGGGCCGTCCGACCCCTGCCCTTATCCGTAAAAACTCATCGGTCTGAAGCGCCTCTATAATGGAAGAAACGCCATTATGCCCCCCTGCTCCCCCTTTGAGTTTAATCCGGATTTGACCGAAGGGAATATCAAGATCATCATGAATGATGATTAATTGCGAGGCGCTTTCATGAAAGTAATCCAGGAGCCGCCTGACCGCCAGGCCGCTCCGGTTCATGAAAGTCACAGGCTTGGCCAGCAGAACAGAGTGCGTCAAATACAGACCCGAGCCCGATTCATATAAATCGCTCTTCTTTTGAACCGGTATCTGATATTCGTCTGCCAGATAGTCAACAATTTTAAAACCGATATTGTGGCGGGTTTTTTCGTATTTCTCCCCGGGATTGCCAAGCCCCACAATAAAAAACATGTTTAAGCTTTTGCCTTGGACTCTTTCTTTTCTTCTTTTGCTTCCTCTTTCTTCGGTTTGGCCTCGGCCTTCCCTTCAGCGACCTCTTCTTCTTTCTTTTTGCCGATGACTTCAGGCTCTTTCGCTTCTTTTGGAGCCGACTCCAAAAGCGCTGTCAATTTTTCTTCCGAGATCGGAGCCGCAACCGATACAACGACCTGACGCCCTTCGGATAACATCGTGATCCCTTCCACCAACGGGATTTCATCGACATGGAACGCGCCTCCGATAGGGAGGGAAGAGACATCAAACGGGATATGGGCCGGAATAGCCAGAGGAAGCCCCTCAATCTCCACCTCCCGGATCAAATGCTGAAGAATACCCCCCTCCTTGACGCCAATTGGATTTCCAACCATCTCCAGGTGGACTCTTACCCGAATCGGCTTATCAATCGAAATCTCAAACAGATCGACGTGAAGGATCTTGTCGGTAATAGGGTCTTTTTGAAAATCTTTGAAGATGGCCAGCCGGTCCTGCTTTCCCGTCTCCCCTTCGAACTTCATGTTCAACATGGTGTTCTCGCCCGTTTTGGAATGGACAATTTTATGGACATCCACGGGGTTTAAAGTGACCCGGGTTGATTTTCCCGCGCCGTATAATACGGCCGGAATTCTCCCGGTCATCCTTAACTGTCTTGCCGGCCCTTTACCGCTGATTTCTCTTTTCTGAACCATTAAATCTATCTTTTGCATTTTTTTACTCCCGAAACACTGATTGGTTTATCTTGACTTTTAAACAAACAATGAACTGACCGACTCTTCGCTATGAATTCTTTTGATCGCTTCACCCAGAATGGGCGCGACAGACAGAACTTTGATCTTTGCGCATTCCTGATTTTTGCCGTTTAAAGCAATCGTATTGGTGACCACCACCTGATCGATCGGCGCCTCGTTCAGCCTTTTTAACGCCGGACCGGATAACACGCCATGGGTGCATCCCGCGATGATTATTTTTGCTCCCGCCTTGAAAATCGCTTTGGCCCCTTCGGCAATCGTCCCTGCCGTATCGATCATATCATCCACCATCAGGACTTCTTTCCCTTTGACATCTCCGATCAGGTTCATCACCGTTGCCCGATTCGGCCCCTCCCGGCGCTTATCGATGATGCCGAGACCCGCCTGAAGCCGCTTGGCGTAAGCCCTTGCCCGTTCCACCCCTCCCGCATCGGGAGAAACCACGACCACATCTTTAAGCCCGAGTGTTTTAAAATAATCGAGCAAAACCGGGGTCCCGTAGAGGTTATCGACCGGAATGTTAAAAAAACCCTGGATCTGCCCGGCATGAAGGTCCATCGTCAACACGCGGTCAGCCCCGGCAGTCGTAATGAGATCAGAAACCAGTTTGGCGGTAATCGGAACTCTCGGCTGGTCCTTCCGGTCCTGGCGGGCATATCCATAATAAGGGATCACGGCGGTGATCCGCCCCGCCGATGCCCTTTTCAAGGCATCGATCATAATCAGCATTTCCATCAAATTCCGGTCGGCCGGGTCCGAGGTCGATTGGATAACGAAAATATCCATCCCTCTGACATTTTCATCCAGCCTGACCTGCGTTTCCCCGTCGCTAAACTGCGACACGGTAGCTCTGCCCACGGGAATGGAGAGATAGTCGCCGATATCCTTGACCAGGGAAAGGTTCGATTTCCCGGTAAAAATTTTCATTTCCATAACCATCCGCCTGCGCTTTGGCAACGCTCAACACTTAACTTTAATAACTGGATTGGGGCGCCAGGATTCGAACCTGGGCATGCGAGATCCAAAATCTCGTGACTTACCGCTTGTCGACGCCCCAATGAAACCGGTTTTCAGAGACAACGGGCCGCTCTAATCCACCCCGCGGGGAAAAACCGCCGCAAGTTTCTTTCGGCTTCTCCCGCCAAATTTTCAGAAGAAAAAAAACCAAGAAGGGTCGAGCCGCTTCCGCTCAATAACACCTTTTCCGCTTTTTCCCCGAGCAACCGGGCCTTCATTTCCTGTAATAGAGGATACTGGCCAAAAACCAGCTTTTCAAAATCGTTTTCCAGAACATCGGACAACCGGCCCATGCTCACGGTTTTAAAACTCAAGATTTTATTATGATTTGGCTCTTTTGTCAAATTATTTTTATCCCCGGCTTGCGATAAATCCCATTGGCGGTAGGCCTCCGAGGTCTTAACGGGAAACCCTGGATAAACCAGTAAAATCCAGTAGTTGCACGTCAAATGAAACGGCTCGACAGTTTCCCCCCGGCCTGACACCCAGGCCGTAGAGCAACCATAACAAAAAAAGGGAATATCGCTCCCGAGCTCCCCCCCCAGCGAGGCCAGCTCCTCTATTGAATAATGAAGCTCCCATAACCGGTTTAATTCCAGAAGGGCGGTTGCGGCATTGCTGCTCCCCCCCCCCAGCCCGGCCCCGATCGGAATATTTTTTTGGATGAAAATTTTAACGCCCCTGTTTTCTCCCGATTTTTTCAACAGCATCTCCGCCGCCCGGTAAACGAGGTTGGAACGGTCCAGCGGAAGGTCAGGATGGTTAGAGCCGATTTCGATCCCATTTTCCCGG
>JACQBY010000180.1 GCA_016201875.1 Nitrospirota bacterium | reverse complement strand
CATTTCATAGAGAGGGGACATCTCCCGTAAACGTTTGACGGCTTCAACGGTCCTCTTGATGACCTCATCAATCTCCTGGTCGGTGTTGAAACGCCCGACGCCGAACCGGATAGACGAGTGTGCAAGGTCATGCCCGACTCCAAGCGCCCTTAATACATAAGAGGGCTCCAGGGTTGCCGTCGTGCAGGCTGAACCGGAGGAAAGGGCTATTTTATTTAATCCCATCAAGAGGGATTCCCCCTCGACGTAGGCAAAACTTAAATTGAGGTTATTCGGAATCCGGAGCGTGGGGTGCCCGTTGAGGTTCACAAAATCAAGAGCGCCCATGATGCCGTCCTGGAGCCTGTCTCTCATCCGTTTGATCCGGGCCGACTCTTCGGTCATGACTTCGGCGCAAATCTGACAGGCTTTTCCAAACCCGACAATCCCCGGGACATTTAACGTTCCGGACCTCATTCCCCGCTCGTGCCCTCCTCCGTCCATCTGGGGAGCAAGACGGACTCTCGGATTTTTCTTCCGCACATAGAGAGCGCCGACCCCTTTGGGCCCGTAAATTTTATGCGCGGTAAACGACATCAGGTCGACTTTCATCTCTTCGACATCCACCGGTATTTTTCCGACACCCTGAGTGGCGTCGCAATGGAAAAGGATCCCCTTCTCTTTCGCCAGTTTTCCGATTTCCTCCGCCGGATTAATCGTACCGATTTCATTGTTGACCAGCATCACTGAAATTAAAATCGTTTTGTCGGTTATCGCTTTCCGGATTTCATCGGGATGAACGATGCCATAAGAATCCACAGGAACAAACGTGACTTTTATCCCCGATTTTTCAAGCTTTCGGGCCGTATCTAAAACAGAACGGTGTTCGGTGGCCGAGACAATGATATGGTCCCCTTTTTCACGGTACATCTCAACCACCCCTTTTAAGGCAAGGTTGTTGGATTCTGTCGCCCCGCTGGTAAAAATAATTTCCTTTGGATCGGCGTGGATCAGAGCGGCGACTTCAGATCTTCCGTTTTCTACCCCCTTTTCGGCGTCCCATCCAAAGAGATGATTTCTGCTCGCCGCATTTCCGAATTTTTCGGTAAAGTAAGGGAGCATGGCTTCAAGCACCGCCGGATCGACAGGGGTGGTTGAATGGTTGTCCATAAAAATAGGGTTCTTTAGTTCCATTTACCGGTCACTCCTCATTTAATTAACACCATTCACCTGGACAACCGGGGAAGGGAGATTAAACCCCTCCTGGTGCATCTGGCACAGGGTAATGCTGTTTAACAGGTTAATGATATTCAGTTGAATCACTCCCAGAGGGGTCCTGATATTGCAACTCGCCTTTTGAGAACAGGGATTGTCGGGGGCGTGATAACAGTCGGCTATGCCGATAGGCCCTTCAATGGCTTGAATGATCTCTCCAATAGAAATTTCAGAGGGATCTTTTGCCAGCAAATACCCCCCCTTGGGCCCGTTATGGCTGATGACAAATCCTTTCCTGGCTAATTTTTGCAAGATTTTTGCCAGAAGCTCTAACGGGATGTTGTATTTCTCGGCGATTGTTTTAGTATTCACGATCTGGTCATTTTCGATAAAGGCAATATAGTCCATTGCGATTAAGGCGTAGTCGATTTTTTTTGATAGTCTTAACATTTTTTACCCCTGCTCCGTTTATAAGAGCCCATCTGCTGCGTTCTCGTCGGTCGGTAATCCTCGTGTGCTATTGTGTACACTCCGGTTGCCTCCCTCCTGCGGCCTTGCACCTGGGACTCTTCTAACCGGACAGAATTTATTAATTTATATCCGACCAGTTTAGATTGAGACTAAATCGGTCGTATATAAATCTACCACTCTGTTTATTTGGTGTCAAGCACTTTTTAGTATCCTAAAACAGGCTTTTATCTAAAATAGGGGAAGGTGAAAGGGCTGTTTTTAGAGGAAGAATCGGCTGACGTCTACTTTATATTTGTGCGGGTCGATTGTCCGGAGGATGCTTCTTTTAAATTCTGACGTTCTCCCAACGGTTTCGGAAAGATCGGCAATCTCTCCATCGGCCTCCTCGCCCCCCGTTTTATTCACAATAATCTTCACTTTTGGACGGTCTCCCTTATCAGAATCGGGGTTAACCTGGACCACGACTCCGATTTCATTCGTATCAAGTAACACCAATGTTCCAATCGGAAAAGCTCCAATACAGTTAATAAAGATTTTCAACAAAACAGGATCAAAAGCCGTTCCGCTCTTTTTTAACATAAACTGAAGGGCTTTTTCGGGGGGAATCGGGGTCCGGTTGTAAACCCTCGCAGAGGTCATCGCATCGTAACAGTCGGCAGTGGAAATAATCCTTCCAAACAGAGAGATGTCGCGCTTTTTCGCCAGTTTAGGATAACCTGAATTATCATAGTTCATGTGATGTTCAAAAGAACCATACATCACCTTGATGGCCAGCTCGTTCAGCCCCTTCATTTTCATAATATTTCTGATTCCCAGAACCGGATGCCGCCGTATAACGTTCCACTCATCATCATTGAAGTCGGTCGGTTTGTTTAAAAGATCCACCGGAACGTCCGATTTTCCGATATCATGGAAAAGACTCGCCATTCCGAGATTCGATAATTCGATTTTGTCATAACCGAGCCTCTGTCCGATCCCAAGGCTCAAAATACAGACATTGACCGAATGATGATAGGTGTATTCGTCATAACAGCGGAGGTTCGTCAGACCGAGAAGGACCGTCTCTTCCTGAAGGATCACATCGACCATCGACTGAACCAGCCGCTTGGTCTTCTTTAAACTGACCGCATGGTTCAGTTTGGCGCTTTCCATGACCTGAGTCACCGCCGAAACGGCGCTGAGATACGTTTTCTTGGCGAATTCCTTTGACCCTTTATTAACATTGATTGAAAGATCGGTCCCTTTTTTTTCGACATACTCCGTGATCTCTATCGTTTCCAGATGAGCCTGTGCCATAGCGTCTTGAAGAGACTTAAACGGATCCGGGTTGTTTTTTAAATCAACCCCGTTAAAAAGGAAGATGAAGGTTTTGATATCCCGGGGCGCAACCGTTTTTGAAAAAACGACTTCTCCGATGTTTCTTTTTGAAAGGGCATCGATAAAATTTGAAAATGAGGAAAAGGTCTCGATGTCCATTTTAAGTCTTTCTTCATTGAGGAAAAGGGAATCGGCTTCCCGATAAAGGGTAATAGGGTCATCCATAGTAAAAAGAAAACCGAGAATATTCATGAGATTGGAAATCGGAGCGTCAAACGAAGAGTTCTGCGCCTGGTGGATCAGAGCCATTTTTGAGATAATATTAAATTGTATCACCAGCCGCTTGCCGTAATTGATAAATTCAACGTCTACCGTCCTGGTCACATGGGTCTCTTTTGACTGGATCGGGCTATCGGGGTTCATTTTTATTCTTTAGCTCCCTTCTCTCTTTGGCCCTTTGAATTTCAACCAGGGCTTTTGAAGCAAAATCTCCGACCGTTTTATAGGAGTGCCGCTTTGCTTCTGTCAGAAGAACTGCCGCCTGAGGCGTCTCCATCTGTTTTAGCGCATAAACAGCGCAGAGGGCTCTCTCTTCTTTCTGCCTTCTTTTGATCCAGAAGAAGAACGAGGGTTTCAAATATTCTTTGAGCATGGGGATCAAGTCGGGTTTCCCTAATTTTCCGATGGCGCTGAAAATCAGATGTTTCTCATCCTCTTCTCTCGAAGAAAAGTCCACTTCCACTATCATTTTCATTAAAATCGGAAACGCTTTTTCATATTGATGGACCTGGATCACCTGGAGGGCCTGTCTTCTCAGCGCCACATCGCGGTCATTTAAGAATAAGAGGATCATCCCCTTGGCTTTTTCATTTTCTTTTCCGACGCCGATGAGGGTCAAAAGAACCTCTTTTCGAACCCTGTCGTCCGGATATTGAATGAGCTTTTTTAACGACTCGACCGCCTGGACGTTCCCGATCTGTCCGATAATCTGCACCAGATTCCGGATGACAAACCATTCGCCCCCCTGGAGCCTGTCCAGGATCGGTGTAATATCCTTTTTTCCGAACTCCACAAGAATATCGGATAAGGCCTTCCGGGTTTTCCGGACTTTTGCCTTACCTAACAGATTGATAATTGAAGGTACCGAGGAGGAATTCAACATTCCCAGAAACTGGCAGAGGGAGGACAGATGCTTGTCATCCAGGGTGTTGATAGGCTTTTCAATCTTGTCCAGATACTCGGATTTTCCGAGAGCGTCTATCGTCCGGTCCAGAGACGCAAGATGCGCTTCAGGAAGCGGCGGAATCTGCTCTTTTAATAAGATAAAAAGGCGGACAATTTTTTCGACCTGAATAAAATCCCCTTCTTCCAGCAGATGGGCCGTATTGCCAACCAGGAGTTCAATCATCTCCAGGAAAAACAGCTCCTCTTTTTCAACCTGAAGAAAGGAATAAAAAATTTCAACCATTTCTGAAATAAGGTCTTTTTCCGTCTCCGCTTTCATTTCGTTTTTAATGCTTGCGATTTCCTCCTCGGTCAGCCTGAAAACCTGATTAAACTGGTTATGCTTTTCCTGTTCCGCCGCCAGGGTTTTCATCGATCCGGCCTGGCCCGATTCTTCCTTCGATTCTGCCGGGTTCTTTAATTCGGATTGGATCAGGTTGGTAAAGCCGGCTTTG
>JACQBY010000183.1 GCA_016201875.1 Nitrospirota bacterium | reverse complement strand
TTCCCGAATGATTTTATCGGGAATCCATTGATTTTGCTAGATACCCGCTTTCGCGGGTATGACAATTTACTTGCGCTAACTTTTGCAACTAAGCACTAGATTCCCGCTTTCGCGGGAATGACGACTTTTTACGAGACCATTAATGGTCAACAGAATCTCGTGGAATCTGATATTTTTTAATTTTGTAAGATAAAATCCGTTCCGTAAGATCGAGCTGTCTGGCCGCTTTCGCAATCACCCATTTATTCTCTTTCATCGCTTTGATAATCAGCTCTTTTTCCAGGGCCTGGACGGTTTTTTTTAATGAAATGGCGGAGGTTAACATTTTAAATAGATTTCTCCATCTTTAAGAACAACCTCATAAACTTTGACTTTTTCTTTTTCATTGGCCACACAGCCGCTCTTCAGATTCACCTTTCGGCCGTGAAGAGGGCAGATCACCTCGTGTCCCGTGACAATCCCGTCCGATAAAGGCCCTCCCGCATGCGGACACCGGTTGGAAATAGCCACGATCTCAATCCCGAGATTGAAGACACCGATCTCCTCTCCATGGATTAAATATTTTCGCCCCTCGCCTAAAGGAATGTCCTGACATTTTCCCGCTTTAAATAATTTATCCATCTGCCACCAGTTCTTTGAACTGATAAGGATGCACCGGCTTCTCGCTTTCAGTTTTCCATGGATCCACCACCGCTTCTTTCGCAAGTTTAAAATGGTCCATGAGCTCCGCGGGCCTTGCAGACTCCGGATCTAAAAGTTCTTGTTTTATCTTTTCTATCCCGATCCGAACCACAAAATCGTATGTCCTTTCCAGATAATATCCCTCTTCACGGTAATATTGCAAAAAAAGAGTGACCGCTCTAAATGCTTCTTCGTCAGTCTTTACGGCAACCAGCAAATCCCCCTTCCGGACGGTCATCCCTGCGGCTCCTCCGACATAAATTTCCCAGCCGGTCTGGATGGCGACAATTCCGATATCCTTGACATAGGATTCGGCGCAATTTCTCGGACAGCCTGAAACCGCCATTTTGATTTTATGCGGGGTATAAAGCCCTTCAAACAATTTTTCCATCGCAATGCCTAAAGAGGTGGAATCCTGAACCCCAAACCGGCAAAATTCAGTTCCCACGCAGGTCTTAACCGTGCGGATCGCCTTGGCGTAGGCATGTCCGGAAGGCATTCCTAAATCCGCCCAGATCAGCGGAAGCTCTTCTTTCTTCACTCCTAATAAATCAATTCTCTGGCCCCCGGTAATTTTCACCATGGGGACATGATATTTTTCAGCCACATCGGCTATCCGGCGCAGTTCCGACGGGGAGGTCACCCCTCCATAAATTCTGGGCACCACCGAAAAGGTTCCGTCCTTCTGAATATTGGCATGAACCCGGTCGTTAATAAATCGCGCATTCCTCTCCTCCCGGTGGCGCTCCATCCAGATTTCCGACAAAAGGTAACTCAACCCGGGCTTGCAGTACGCGCAACCGGACCCGTTCCCCAGACGGGTTAAGACTTCAGAAACCGCTTTTAATTTTAAAGACCGGATCTGGTCCACCAGCTCCTTTCTGGAAAGGGTAAAACAGGGACAAAACTCTCCGGATTTTTCAGTGACCGGAACATACTCTCCTCCGAGAACCTCCTGAAGGATTTGATCAATCAACGGCCCGCAGCTTTTACAGGAAGTACAGGCCTTCGTTTTTTCACCAACCCCCTGCCGGGTGGTCACTTCATGTTCCTGGATGGCCTCCACAATGGTTTTTTTGTTAACTCCCATACAGCCGCAGATCGTGTCTTCGTCTTCCAGGATCGCCGGACCGGCGCTTTTTTTATCGGCATCTCCTGACAAAAGCGTTTTCCGGAAAAGAGTCACATCGGTCTGATTCTTGATATATTGATGGAAACGGCCGCTGTCATGAATGTCCCCCAGCAAAATGGCGCCAACCACCCGGTTTCCCTGCAGAACCACCTTTTTGTAAAGGGATATTCCACGGTCGGAATAGACCAGAGATTCGCATCCAGCTCCATTCCCCATATAATTCCCGATAGAAACCAGATCAATGCCGGCGACTTTTAACGTCGCGGACACCATAGACCCTTCGTATGTTTTAGAAGGTTTGCCCAGAATCGTATGGGCCGCCACCTTTGCCTGTTCGTATAAAGGGGCTACGATTCCGTAAGTCTTCCCCCGATGTTCAACACATTCTCCCACCGCATAAATGCCGGAATGGCTGGTTTCCATTTGATCATTGACAATAATTCCGCGCCGGGTATGAATTCCGGCATTTTTTGCCAGCTCCACATTGGGACGAATGCCGGTAGAAATCACCACCATATCGGCTTCATACGCTTTTCCGTTTGAAAAAGCGACCCCCTCGACGCTTCCTTCTCCTATCATTTCCACCGCAGAGTGATTTAAATGAACCGTCATTCCTAAACGTTCAATTTCTTTTTTTAAAATCAACCCTGACTCATCATCTAACTGCAATTCCATTAACCGGTCTACCAGATGAAAAATGGTGACATTGAGTCCGCGCTGAACAAGAGCTCTTCCGGCTTCGAGGCCCAGCAATCCTCCTCCGATCACAGCCACCCTGCGGCATTGTTTTGAATACGCGATGATCCTTTCCGTATCTTCCATGTTCCGATAGGGAAACACGCCTCTTTTTTCTACCCCTTTAATCGGCGGAATAAAAGCATGGCTTCCTGTGGCAATCAGCAATTGATCATAAGGCGTCATTCTCCCTTCATCGTCCTGAACGGTTTTAACTTCAGGATGAATGGCCATGATCTTTGTATCCACAAAAAGACGAATACCATTTTTGTCATACCACTCCCGGGCATTTAAATAAGTCGCCTCAGGATGGGTTTTACCGGAAAGAATATCGGACAACAGAATGCGGTTATAATTCACATAAGGTTCCGCGCCGAAAACGGTAATATCCAGATCGCCTTTTAAGGCAAGAATGTTTTCCACGGCGGCAATTCCCGCCATCCCGTTTCCAATCACCACAAGTTTTTGTTTGCTCTTTTTTTGCATATTCACCTCAGTGGGTTCTGCTTAAAACGCCGACCACATCATCTTCTGCCAATCCGGTTTCCCTTGCATAAGCTTCAAAACCTTTATTTTTTAAGAAAAAAGCCCCCGGCATGGTCGTCGGAATCACCACAGCATAAAAAAGAGCGCGATCAACGATCTGCCACGCTAAAGCCAGGAAGAAAGAAAGTAAAATCGACCCGGCAAGAAGAGGGGAAACCGGAAGAAAAACCATGCCAAGCATATTTAAAAAAAGAAGGCCGGATAAGAGGTGATTGAACTTAAGAAACGACGGATAAGCCTCCTGAAGGAGTTTGAATGATGCCTGCGACTCGCCGCTGGCTCTTTTCAAATATTGATAAAAAACATTTCTGGAAAAGTAGAAGACCATTAAATAGAGCGTGATCACTCCAAAGAGTCCGACTTTCATCTCCGTATAAAATAAGAGCGTTTCTTTCCCCATTTCGGAGTCTCCCGGGCCTTGCATCGGAGAACCCAGTCCCAGAAGAGGAAAAGATAAAAACAGACTCGTGAACAAAGAACCTAAAATAATCATACTCCCGAAGAAGGAGAGCGCCGTATGGGAATGGTTCCAGAAAGGACGGGCCGGTATCAGGTAACATTTTGTCATGGCAAAGAGACTGCTGAGTCCAACGAAAGCGGTCGCCGCGCCAATTGAATTAATGAACAGATATGGAAGGAGATGAAAAGTTTTTAAAATCGCGTAGACCGTCATACCGCCAAAAAAGCTCCCAACCGTTAGAATCTCCCTGCTGACCCAGGAGTAGCGGAGATTATTCAGCGCCCGGTAGCAATACTGAGGCTTTCCCAGATGGCCGGTGGAAAGGGCCAATCCGATAAACAGGGATCCGATAAAAACGATGAATGCCACTCGCTCTAAAGAAGAGGAAATGAGCGAGGGACAAAAAAGAGAAACACCGATAAACGTCAAAAATCCCCCAACTGTCATTTGAGATAAGAGGGTAAAAAAAACCAGAGGTGTTTCAGTGGAATGGATCGATTTCCATGAGAGCGGTTTTGCCTCCGGCGGCCTCACCCCCCCTCCTTGAGACTGTTTGTTGATATAGATCACTGACTCCAGATCCGTCCGGAATTGGACTTCAGGCGTTTTTTTAATCTGCTTAAACCGGATATTGGGCTGAGAAATGGAAGGTTCCGGGAAACCGGCAATTTGAACCAGCGCCTGGCCTCGTTCTTTTTCCATCGCCGCCACTTCTCCAAATTCAAGAGCGTGCCCCAGGCATGCGGACACACAGGCCGGTTTTAATCCCGAATCCAGCCGGTCGACGCACATATTGCATTTGCTGACGGAACCGGCCTCGGGATTATAAACCGGCGCATTATAGGGACAGACCCATGTGCAGTATTGACAGCCAAAGCAGATGTCGGAATCCTGTATGACTGCGCCGTACTTTTCATATTTAACATACGCCCCCGTGGGACACCCTTTTAAGCAGACCGGGTCGGTGCAGTGATTGCAGGCCATCGAGGTGTTGACCCGCGTAAAAAGAGGATAAGAGCCTCCTTCCAGATAACCGACCTTCCGCCAGGCAATATGAGAAGGGAGATTGTTTTTTTCACTGCAGGCCGCTTCGCAGGAATGACAACCGATGCAATTGTCCGCGGTAAAATGAAAACCCATCTGTTTTTGAACCGGAAAAAGAGTTAATGCTTTATTCATGCCACCCCCTCACCCAGCCTCTTCTCCTGCAAGAAAATCGTATGTCCGCTGTGAAATCGCTTCCAAAGCAAGCTCGGAGGGAGAGGAGTCGTTTAGTGTCAAAGGAATGGCATTTGAAATTTTGACGGCGCATTGTTTAAAGGCCGGCTGTCTTGAGTAAGGGTCCAATAACCCCAGGGAGAGCAGGTTTGCCCCGCGGGCAAAATGAAATGGAATGAACACCATCCCGGGAGAAACCCGTTCCGTCAATTGCACCATGGCTTTCAACTCCCCTCTTCGAGAAATAATCCAGGCATGGCCCATATGGTTCAGGTTTAACTTCTGTCCGTCAGCCGGATTCATTTCGACATAAGGGATGGGGGAAAACTTGTTTAAATTTCCGATTTTCCCTGTTTTTGTGCGGGTATGCCAGTGCTCAATCACCCGGCCGGTATTCAACCAGAACGGGTATTCCAAATCGGGACGTTCGTTGTTATCTATAAAATCAAGCGGGATAAGTTTCGCTTTTCCTGATTCAGTTGAAAACAGGCCGTTTGAATATAATCGGGGCGTTCCCGGTTTAGCTTCTGAATCGTTGAAACCGCCTGAAGATTCAGCTTCGCCGTGGGAGGGTGCCGGCCACTGAATTCCTCCATATTGCTTCAGTAAATCGTAATCCATTCCTGAATAGTCGCATAACCTCCCGCGGCTCACCTCTCCCATCTCAGCAAAAACTGATTCGGCGGTTTTATTCTTCATTAAATACCCGAACCCCATTTTTTCCGCCAGCTCGACAAATATGTCTAAATCAGCTTTTGCTTCACCCGGGGGCTCAACCGCTTTTTCAACCAGGTTAACC
>JACQBY010000182.1 GCA_016201875.1 Nitrospirota bacterium | reverse complement strand
TAAGCTCCGGGGACGGTTGCATTGGACTGGGTGTTATAAGTTCCCAGCATGGATGTTAAGTCCGATGCCATGTCCGCAAAAAGATTTCCAGGAAAAGTTCCAATTATTAAAGTCAGGACCACGGTCCAAACCAGAGATTTTTTAATCATTGTATTCCACTCCTTCTGATACGCTGATGATCCGTTCAATTAGTTCTGGGAAAGAAACAAATCCATTGGCAATCCGCCTGATTTCTTTAGGTGGCTTGCCAAAAAATAGCGTCGGCGTTTTTTGCACGTTGAGTGCCTTCGCCATTCTGTTGTCGATGTCTATAATGGGATTCGGGAAGCCAGGCAGTCCGGGACCGTCTATGCTGATCGGGATCACTTTAATCCCATAAACTTCTTCAAGCTGTTTAAGCAGCGGAGCTTCCATATGGCAATAAGGACAATCGGACAGGAAGAAGAAAAACACCCCGCCTTTCTCTGAAATTTCTTTCAGTTTTTTACTCGTATCCTCGATTTTTTCGTTGACCATGATCGGTTGGGCAATTTCAGCCAGGGGCTTTCTCGCGCTCTGATCCAGATCGGGATTGGACCAAATGACCCGTTGGGTGATATCTGAAAAGAGCCTCGCCTTTGACATCACATATTTTTGGAATTCAAGATATTCCTTGATGTTTTCCGTGGTCGGATTCATCACCGCTTTATCTTTTAATTCGTTGAGATAGGCATGAACATCTTCCGCGTGTTTAAATTCAGGCCATTTAGATTTAAAATCTTTTGGTTCTATTTTCTTGGGTTTTGAAATCTTCTTTTTCTTCACCTCTTCTTTTGGAGGCTGAATATACCAAAACCATCCTTCTTCCCGGTTCTGATAATAGGGGCGTTCAAATGTCAACGGCTGCTCTTTTGGAAGTTCTAAATCTACTTTTTCCTCAGTGGCCATTTCGGATATTTTTGTTTCGGCATCGAAGCTTTTAACCTCATCCAAGGATTGGGCATGGACTAACTGGGTAAAATGGATAAGAAACACTAATACCCAGGTCAGGTAATATAAAGTTTTAATGGAAATTTTATGGGCAATCATGTTCGTAACCTTTTTGGATGATAATTAATTATTTCTTAAAATCCACCCGTTGTGGTATAGGCTGCAAAATCAGATCCGGGACCGCCCACAGTCTGATAGCGATAACCCACAACAATGCCATGTATCGCATCAGTAAAGTGAATATCGTAGTAATTGATAAGATATCCTGATCCTGCAGGAGGAGTCTGCTGCGTCCAGGAGGTTCCGCCATTGGTGCTTGCCTGAATGGTGCTTCCGGCCAACACCCAACAATTTAAACTACCCACACACGAAATAGCTGTTACCGGCGCCCCATTTCCTATGAAATGGCTGGACCATGTCACTCCGCCATCGGCGGTTGTGATGACATTTCCCTGAAACGTCCCGATCCATCCGTGATGACTATCAATAAAAGTCACCACATCAAATAACTGGGCGCCATACGAAGTCGGAATATCCAACCAGGTTGCCCCGCTATCGGTTGTTTTTAACAAAATGCTTGTGAAATTCAGATGATTAAGGTCAGATTTTCCTGCAACGGCATATCCAACGGAATAATTCCCGGAGTTGGAAGGAATAAACATGGGTTTGCTGATGAAATAGCCTGGCAGGTTGGTTCCGATTCCACCAACTGTGATAGCCGCGGCAGGCCAAGTGTTTCCTCCATCCGTTGTGTATTGAAGGGATAATAGATTTAATTCTGAAGAGGCCCCATGTTTTGAATCCGCAAAGGAAAACGAGGTCCCGAAAAGGGCATTGGAGGCGGTCCAGGTGTTCCCGCCATCCTGTGATTTGATTAATGGGTTCAGCCCGGATAAATTGGCAATGCCATTGAGAGAATCCGGAAAGGATATCCCTGAAAGGTAAAAAGTGCCGCCGCTTGGTCTTGTCAGATCCTGATAACTGACGGTCCAGCTCTGGCCGGCATCGGTGCTTTTAAGGATTTCATTTGTTCCGGAAGCAAAGCAGAGATTGGAAGTTGGACAGGAAACCGATCCGAGCTGGCTGTCTCTTCCGAGGCCTGATGACATGTACCAATGCGTGACCGCGCCACCCCCGGCAGCTCCGCCTCCGCCCGGATTATTATCCCCCCCCCCGTTATTGGGTCCGGGGACATTTCCTCCGCCTCCGCCGCCGCAGGCCCAAAGAAGAAGAGAACTTAAAAGTAAAAAGCTGAATGTCATTAAATGCCGTCTCATAATTTTCCTCACTTAGTGATTAAGTTTTAAAATACCGCCGGTTGTCGTATAAGAAACAATG
>JACQBY010000019.1 GCA_016201875.1 Nitrospirota bacterium | reverse complement strand
GCCAGGGCATACGCCTGAATATTGCTTTTGGGTGTCACCCCGCGAGGATCCATCGTACCGGTCTGATAGGCGAGTTCAGCCGTGAAGTCGAGGGGATTCCCCTCCCCTTTTTTGTCAACCCGCACGCCGAGGGTCTCGCGGGTCTGGCCGTTGGCCGCCGCATCTGTAATAGCCCCTGTCGCAGGTCGGGAGTCCTGGAGAAGTAGCAGGTAAGGTTCAATCGTCATCCCCGAGGCTTTGAGCGAAGCGTAGATGCCGTAAAGATGCTGACCATCCTGGTTGGCCGTTGTTGCAGGCGGGTCAACGGCAGGAATTGCGGCATAAGTCCCCTTTTTAATAGTCATTCCAAAGAGGTCGATCCGGAGGGCGTCTTTAAGATAGGCAAACCGTAACCCGTCAAAGCTCCGTCCAACGTTGCTCCAACCAAAATTACCGATCAGCCGGGAATCTCCAAAGACCATCTCCTGCCGTCCAAGGGTCAGAGACGCGGGGCCGATGAGATTCTTGACCATCAAATACCCTTGATGGAGATCGAGATTCTGTTCGTTAGAGGCTGTGGAAAATTCGGAGCCGAAGACCCTGAAATCCTGCATCTGAAAGAAGAATGAAATTTCGGGGGCGCGGGACCCGATAAAACTCAGGCCGTCGTCTGCATTATTGTTAAAGTCGGCGTTCGTCCGGAACTCACCCCGCTCTCTGATCTCTCCTCCGATGGTAAGCTTTTCAGTGTCAAGGGCGGCATGGGCGGGGGTTCCGCCGATTCCGATCATCATGATCAATGCCGCTAAAAAGTTTATGCGAAATGAAGTCCTCATGGTTTTTTCTCCTGGTTAATCTGGTTAATAAGGTGATCTCTTCTTTTTATAATAGGGAAGCAACCGGCTTTGCCGGGGCTTCACGCGGGGGCACGGGGGGCATTGAGTGAGTTATACGAAGGCCCCCGATATAATGATGAGTACAAACTAAAACTCTATAGCATATAACATAAATAAGGTCAGAAATGAAACAGATAATTAAAATTTATTTTTATGCCTATAAAATGGTAATCTAACAGACGTTGAAAAACCATTTACTCGCGCGCAAGATTGTCATTCCCGCGGAAGCGGGAATCCATAAGCTGTTGATTTTACCGAAACTGGATTCCCGATAAAACCTTCGGGAATGACGATAAAAGAGTTTTTCAACACCCTAATTGAAAGAGAACTGGAAAAAATAAAAAAGAAAGTTGCGATATGAATGGACCTGCTTCGGAAGAGGGCTATGGAAAAATCGTTCCGGCTGACGAGTTTAACCGGTTATTGATCGACCATGTCCATCCCCCCGGCTGGATAAACCCCGAACCCAAAGGGAAATACAATCTGGCAGTGATCGGAGCCGGCACCGCGGGGCTGGTGGCCGCGGCCATCGCTTCGGCCCTGGGAGCGAAGGTCGCTCTCATAGAACGGCATCTGATGGGGGGGGACTGTTTAAACTTCGGATGCGTCCCCTCCAAAAGCCTCCTCCGGGCGTCAAGGGCTCTGGCCGATCTAAAAAAATCGGGGGAGTTCGGGGTCCAGATCGAAGGGGAGGTCACATTTCATTTTGAAACGGCCATGGCCCGGATGAGAAAGCTCCGTGCCGGGATCAGCGGGGTCGACTCTGCCCGCCGGTATCAAAAAATGGGGGTCGACGTTTTTTTGGGAGAAGGGGCCTTTACCTCTTCGGATACTATCGACGTTGCCGGAGGGAGACTGAAATTTTCCAGGGCGGTGATTTGCACCGGAGCCCGTGCGGCCCTGCCGGAGATCCCCGGTTTAAAAGAGGCGGAGGTTCTCACGAACGAAACGCTCTTTTCCCTGGAGCGGCTTCCGGAACGGATGGCTGTTATCGGAGGGGGCCCGATCGGATGCGAGCTGGCCCAGGCTTTTGCCCTTTTTGGAACCGGGGTCTCCCTGTTTGAATCGGCTCCCCGCATTCTTCTTCGCGAAGATGCGGACGCGGCGCAGATCGTTTACGAGCGGATGAAAAAAGAGGGGGTTTCATTTTTATTTCATTCCGACATCCGCCGGGTCAGCGTCAGAGGGGGCCAAAAGGTCCTCCACTATGTCCACAACGGCGTCGAACAAGAAAAAGCGGTGGATGAGATCCTGGTCTCGGCGGGGAGGTCCCCGAATGTCGAAGGACTCGGCCTCGAAAACACCGGCGTAGAATACGACCCGAAAAACGGAATCCGGGTGAATAACCGATTGCAGACCGCAAATCCAAAAATTTACGCGGCCGGAGACGTCTGTTCGCCGTTCAAGTTCACCCATGTTGCCGATGCCCAGGCGCAGATCGTCATTCAAAACGCCCTCTTCCCCCACCCCTTTGGCCTCGGGGTTGCGACAACCGGCTCTTTGAACATCCCCTGGTGCACCTATACCCGGCCTGAGATCGCCCATGTCGGGCTTTACGAGGCGGAGGCCCGGCAAAAAGGGATCGTGACGGAGACCTTCACCTGGCCCCTGAAAGAGGTCGACCGGGCGGTGCTGGATGGAGAGACCGAAGGGTTCGCAAGGATACACGTCCGAAAAGGGACCGATCAGATTCTCGGGGCAACGGCGGTGGCAAAGGATGCCGGCGACCTGATCAGCGGGCTGACCCTCGCCATGAAGAGCGGCGCCGGACTTCGCTTGGTCGCCGGGACCATTTTCCCTTATCCCACCCGGGCCGAAGTGATCAAAAAAGCGGCGAATGCCTGGCGGAAAACGACCTTGACCGAAAGCAAAAAAAGCCTCCTCGCGAAATGGTTCTGGTGGACCCGGTAAATGCAAATGAATCACCGGACAAAAAGCCTTCTGAAACTTTTTTTGTTTATTGCCGCGCCGGGGTTGGTTTCCCTTCTGGTCCGAACCTCGGGATTAAGGGATTATCTGGAAGCGGAGCGCCTCCAGACCTGGGTAAGGAGTTTCGGCCTCCTCGGGCCTTTAATTTATATTCTGGTCTTTATGGTCGCTCCCGCCTTTTTTTTACCCGGTCTGCCGATTACCGTGGCCGGGGGGGTTGTTTTTGGACCGGTCTGGGGAACGCTCTACGCTTCATTGGGATCGACCCTCGGGGCCGGGCTCGCCTTTTTGATTTCGCGTTATTTTGCCCGCGAGCAGATCAGAGAGCTACTCGGACCGAAACTTCTGGCAATCGACCGCGGGGTCGAAGAAAAAGGATGGATCTACGTCGCCATGACCCGCCTGATCCCTCTTTTTCCCTATAACCTTCTCAACTATGCTTTTGGTTTGACGAGAATCAAATTTTATCAGTACCTTCTCGCCTCCTGGATATGCATGTTTCCCGCTACTGCCGCTTATGTGATTTTCAGCAGTTCGCTTTTAGATCTTTTCAAAGGGACCATTCCAAAAGAACTGATGATCGGGGTCATTTTATTCATTCTGATTGCTCTCCTTCCGGTGATTTACCGCAAATTCATCCAGCGAAATCCTTAAAAAACGGGGTTTTCCAAAATGGCGATAATGTTTTGAAATGGAGGGGCAAGGGTTTATAATAATACTCATATGATAAGGTAAGCCAGACGTTTTCTGGATTCCCACTTTCGTGGGAATGACAAAGAGAGATTGCCGAATTTACACAGATCCGTCATACCCGCGAAAGCGGGTATCCAGTCAAGTAAGTTGTTTCTATTTTGAGAGTATTAATATATATGGAATGAAAAAACGCTCGCTATGGGAGGACTCCATGAAGAAGGAAAATTGGGTTGGAAAGATATTCAAGCATGTCCGGGACGGCATGATGCTGGTCGATAGCAAACAGACAATCATTGCGATGAACCCGGCGATGGAAAAAATTCTGGGATGGAACCCTTCTGAAATTATCGGGAAAAAGAGTTGTCAGGATTTTTTTGGGTGTCATGGCTGTTCCATCGGAGATCCCGATCAAAACGACTTTTATACGATTTTTCATTCCACCGTTCAAAAGACCAAATCGGGCGTCCGCCGTAATATCTGGAATAGCTGTTTCCCCCTGAAGGCTTCTTCCGAAAAACATCCTGCCGGCCTGATCATCGCGTGCGATATCACAAAATCTGTGCAGAAAAATAAAAAAGATGTCGATTGAAATGGACAAATCGATGGCTTTGAAATAATTAGATTTTTTTTTCAAACACCCTTTCCCTGTATACCTCTTTGGACAAATCGGCTATCTGAATATGTTTTTTCGAGAATTCCCCCGTGAATCGGCCGGCCTTTTTTTATCCGATCTAATTGTTTATAATAGAGTTTTTATACAAATAGATGAGGAATATTCTGTTGATTCATGAATAGTATGAAAATTGCACTATTTCCCTTCTATATAATAGGGAGGGGAAGCCATGCAATGCCATCGGTGTAAAAGCGAAATGGTTGTAGAAGAGTTCATCGATCTTTACGATGATACGGGGCATTTTAATTTTAGGGGCTGGAGATGTTTTATCTGCGGGAATGTTTATGATCCGGTGATTTCGGCCAATCGAAGACTTCATCCGGAGCCTATCGGCGGAAAAAAGAGAAAGTTAGTGGTCGGCGTCAATTAAGGTTCGGAAAGGCTGAAACATCATGGCGTTTAAAAACCGCGCGGAAGCCGCCCGGCTCCTGGCAAAAACCTTAAAAAAATATAAAGGGCAAAATCCACTGGTTCTGGCGATTCCCCGCGGCGCGGTCCCCATGGCCAGGATCATTTCCGAAGCGCTCGACGGAGAAATGGATGTCGTCCTGGTCCATAAATTAAGGGCGCCGGATCAGCCGGAATATGCCATAGGATCTATTGATGAGTCAGGGCGGGTTTATCCCGGAAAAGATGGAACCGCTTTGGAGATCAGCGAGGCGTACCTGCGTGAAGAAAAAGAAGAGCAGATGGAGACCCTTCGCCGGCGCCGGGCGCTCTATACCCCGATCCATCCTCCGGTGAATCCTGCCGGCCGGATTGTCATAATCGTGGATGACGGCATAGCCACAGGGTCCAGCATGATCGCGGCGGTGGAGTCGGTCAGAGCAAAAAAGCCGTCAAAAGTGATCGTGGCCGCCGCCGTGGCCCCTTTTGAAGCGGTCGAAGCGCTCCGGAAACACGCCGAT
>JACQBY010000179.1 GCA_016201875.1 Nitrospirota bacterium | reverse complement strand
CTTTTTTCTTCTTCTGTTTTTGGTCTCAAACTGGAGTCCGCTGCAATGGACGGAAGGCCATTTTTCCATTTCCTGAAGGAGCCCTTTTGCGCTGTGATAAAGCTGTTGAGGAGATTTGACCTCTTCCCGGCGGTCAAGGGCCTGCGCATAATACTCCAGGATTTCCGCTTCAAACTCCAGGAATTCCTTTTCAATCTTATTCGGCTCGTCGAGGATTAAAAGCCGGTTTTCTTTAAAATAAGAGAAGAGGGAAGTGGTCTCTTTTTTAAGACCCTCCCTTTTTTTATTGAGGACCGGCCAGAGCTCGACCGTTTCATGGGGGGCGACCGATTTCTGGTCAAAAGGGTTAAAACTCCGGAGCGACTCAATCAGCTCCCCATCGAACTCCAGCCGGACAGGGAGATCCCGTTCGACAGGCCAGAAATCAAGAATCCCTCCCCGGTGCGAAAACTCTCCCGGGTTTTCAACCATCGAAGCGGAATCAAATCCCAGGTCGATCAATTTTTCGAGCAGATCGTCTTTAGGACATGCGTCAAACTGGCGGAGGGTCAGCGAGGCTTTTTTAAAATCCTCCGTCGAAGGGAGATGGGCCATCAGGGCCTGAACGGTGGTAATGACCAGATGTCTCGATCCGGGCTCGGTCTGGCTTAAATGGCGGAGGGTTTTTGTCCTTTCCGAGATCAGTCCGGGGGGAGGATCCACTTGCTCGTACGGGATAATCTCAAGCGATGGGAAGTAGTCGATTTCCTGGACAACTCCCAAAAAAGAAAGAAAGAAATGGAGATTGCCGATCAGTTTATCGGCTTCTTCCGAGGTCGGAGTCACGATCAAAAGAGAGCGGCCGGTCTCTTTGAAGAGAGAGCCGATTAAAAAGGCTTTGAAAGAATCGGCAATCCCGTCGACCTCAACCGGCAATGGATGGGCGGAGGATTGAATTTCCTGAACGATCTGCCGAACCTGATTGGAAGTTAAAAGGAGAGGCATCTTTGGGATTATTCGGACTTGCCGTAGAGCGAAATAATTTTTTCGATCAGTTTTGTGGTGGAGTATCCCGGCGTGAAGGGGATAGAAACGGCCTTTCCCCCTCCCTGTTCGACGATCTCTCTTCCGATGATCCGGTCTACCGGCCAGTCTCCCCCCTTGACTAAAACATCCGGTTTCAGGAGAGCGATGAGCTGAGAGGGGTCCGGTTCGTCAAACGTGGTGACATAATCTACGCAGGCGAGGCCGGCCAGCATTTCTAAACGGTCGTGTTCCGGCGATAAAGGCCTGTTTTCTCCTTTAAGTTTCTTGACGGAACGGTCGCTGTTGATGCCGACAATCAACAGATCGCCCAGCGCTCTTGCCTTGATTAAATAATGGAGATGTCCGGGGTGAAGAAGATCAAAACAGCCGTTTGTAAAAACAAGGGTCTTATGGTTCTTTTTGAGTTCGGCGCAGATTTTTGAAAGCGCGCCCGGAGATTTTATTTTCAGTTCAAGATCCACGGGGGCTGTCGGCAGATGCAAGAGATTCAATGATTCCGGCGGCAAGGAGCGGGACCATGATTTCGTGATGGCCGGTCAGCCGGTATCCTTTCCCCCCCTGGAGGGTAGGCCGGACCACCACATTGGTCACGGGGCGGTATCCCTGTAAAAAGTCCATATTGACTGTGGTAAACCGGTCGACGCTATACTTGAGGTTTCTGGCGATGGTTAAGGCCTTTAAAAAGACCTCGGGCATAATGACCGAAGAGCCGATATTGAGATAGACCCCATCTTCCAGTTGTGAGACGACCGAGGTGAGCCGTTGAAAATCCCTTAAAGAACCGAGTCCGATCGCCCCGCCATCGGCCGAAGGGTGCATGTGGATGATATCGGTTCCCACCGCGACATGAATGGTTACCGGAATTCCGAGACGGGCTCCGGCGGCCAACAGGCTGTTGTGGCGATAGGAGAATTCGTCCGATAAAAGCTTTTTGCCGACGGCTTCGCCGATCCCGTAACCCTGTTTGACCCCCTCTGAAATCATCTGGTTTAACATCTGTCCGGTCTCCTCGGCCATGCCAAATGCCCCTGTGGAAAGTTCTGCGGCGACATCCTCAGAGGTATGGCCAATGAAGGCCAGTTCAAAATCATGGATAATCCCGGCGCCATTCATGGAGAGGGAATTGATGATCCCGCGCTCCATTAGGTCGATTAAAATCGGGTTTAGGCCGACCTTGATCGGATGGGCCCCCATTCCTACCATCACGGTTTTCCCATTCTGGTGAGCGGTGACGACTGCAGAAATCACCTCTTTCAACTCGCCTGCGGCAAGAATCGGAGGGAGCTTGCTTAAAAACTCCTGGAAACTGGCCCCCGGTTTATGCGGAACGGCCTCGTCGGCAAGACGGACTTTGCTCTTTCTGTTTTTAATGGAATAGGTCTTGATTTTACTAAAATCAAGAAGAGGATATTTTTTCATTTAGAGGGAGAACCATATAAGATTTCATCGACCAGTTCGCAGATTACATGCCCAAGCGTGATATGGGTTTCCTGAATTCTGGCGGTATGAGTCGAAGGGACGATAAAAGGAATATCGGAAAGGGGAGCGAGCTTCCCGCCGGTTCCTCCCGTGAACCCGATAATTTTCAATCCCTTCTCTTTTGCCGCGAAAATCCCTTTAAGGACATTGGGAGAATTTCCGCTGGTGCTGATGGCAAAGGCGATATCGTCCGGCTGTCCGAGGGTCCGGATTTGGCGGGAAAAGATTTCGGTAAAGTCGTAATCGTTGCTGATACTGGTGATGACGGCCATATCGGTCGCCAGCGCCAGAGCGGGGAGGCCGGGGCGTTCGATTTTAAAGCGGTTGACGAATTCCGCCGCCAGGTGGGAAGCATCGCAGGCGCTTCCGCCATTCCCGAAAAAAAGGAGCTTATGGCCGTTTTTCAATGCCGAAGCGGTTGTTTGAACCGCCTGAGCGATCTGGCGGGCATAAGCGGAGGCAAAGGCTTTTTTAGTTTCTATGCTGGCTTCAAAGAGGTCATTGATTTTTTTCTGAAGGTTTTCCATAGGGTATTCATAATATAACACCCTCAATTTTAGAAAAACAAGTCGATTTATCAGAAAAATCCGACCGATCCAGAGAGGGGAACATGATTCACCCCTTGTCAAAAAGATGATTTTTGCCTAGAATGCCAGTGGATGAAAAAATATCTGACCCTCTTTCGGATTAACTGGCAAAATTCGCTTCAATACCGGGCGTCGACTGTTATCTATATCTTTGGTTATGGTCTTTATGTCTCTGTTCTCCTTTATCTCTGGCTGTCGGTCTACCACGCCGGGAATCAGATGGGGGACTATTCCGTTTCGGATATGATCACCTATTACGCATTGCAGATGGTGATGAATACCCTGATCCTTTCTTATATCAGCTGGGATTTGATCGATCAGATCCGGGAAGGTTTTTTTTCCAACTTTCTGGTCAAGCCGCTCCACTCCCTTTTTTACTGGTTTACCATTAATCTTTCGAGCAAAATCCTGGAAGCGATTTATATCAGCATAACCGGCCTGGTGTTGTTTTTTTTCTTAAGAGAGTATTTCTGGTTTCCCCGGCACCTCTCCACCTGGTTTTATTTTATTCTTTCTCTTTTTCTTCTTCGCGGGAGCGATCCTCCCGCTCGACCTTTTTCCGAAATGGCTGCAGGCGATTGTCCACTGGCTTCCTTTTCAATTTATTGTTTTTGTCCCGATCGAGATTTATCTTGAAAAGGATCCTCAGCTCTTAAACCATTTTGCCACCGAAGCCCTCTGGACCCTCTTATTTTTTGGCCTGGCGAATTGGGTGCTTTCAAAAGGAGTTAAAAAATATGAAGCGGTCGGCGGTTAAGCGGCAGGGGAGCCCGGATGTTTGAAACGATTAGAAGGCATCTCTTTTTGTACGGATCATTTCTGAAACATAATTTAAAAAACGAAATGATCTATCGGAGCAATTTCATGATCCTTGTTGCGATGGATATTTTCTTTATGATGGTAAATGTGGTCTTTTTTTCCATTATTTTTAACAATGTCAAGACGATCGGGGGATGGAATTTTTATCAGCTGTTGATCCTGATGGGGAGTGTCGGGATTATCAGAGAGCTGGCGTACCTGACCTTCAGACAGGGGTTTATCAATATTGGAGATTATATCCGGACAGGGGAATTTGATCTTCTCCTGGTCAAACCGGTCTCTCCGAAGCTTCATCTCGGATTCCGCCACATCTCTCTGACCGAGAGCCTGGGAGAAGGGATCATGGGAATCATTCTTGTGGCGGTCGGATATGCCCATCTGCCGGATAAACATCTGCTCGATATCCCTCTTTACCTCTTTTTTTTGTTTAACTCGTTGATCATTTATTATTCATTTTGCCTGATGATCAACAGCAGCGTCTTCTGGATTATCAAATCTCAGGAGCTCAACACCATCGTCTATTATTTCATGGAAACCGCCCGGTATCCGAGAGACATCTATAAAGGAATCGGGAAGGCATTGTTTACGTTTATCATTCCGATCAGCCTGATCGGAACGGCGCCGGCTTCTGTTTTAGCCGGACGATCAACCGGGCCCCTTCTTTTTCTTTCGGTAGGGGTCGCCCTTACCCTTTTGGTGACCGGTTCTTTAATCTGGCGGGTCAGCATCCGGCATTATTCTTCTGCCAGCAGTTGAATGGAATAAAATAAAATGGCCATCATTGAAGTCCATAAACTTTCCAAGTCGTTTGATTATTTTAAGAAAGAACCGGGGTTAAAAGGCTCGATCAAGAGCCTCTTCTGGCGGGAGACGCTCCATAAATACGCCATACAAGATGTTTCTTTTCAAATCGAAGAGGGGGAGCTGGTTGGCTTTCTGGGGCCCAATGGCGCCGGGAAAACCACCACGCTGAAAATTCTCGCCGGAATTCTTTTGCCTACAAGCGGCTCGGCAAAGGTGCTCGGGTTTGATCCCTGGAAAAGGGAAAAAAGGTATCAAAAGCAGTTTTCAATCGTCATGGGCCAGAAAAATCAACTCTGGTGGGATCTCCCGGCCAGCGAATCTTTTGCGCTTAACCGCGATATTTATGAAATTGATCCGAAAATCTACATAAAAAATTTAAACGAACTGGTTGAACTGATGGGGTTACGGGAGCTTCTCGACATTCCGGTGAGAAAACTCTCTCTGGGCGAGCGGATGAAATGCGAACTGGTGGCGGCGCTTCTCCATCAGCCCGGGATCCTTTTTCTTGACGAGCCGACCATCGGGCTCGATGTGGTGTCTCAGGAAAAAATCCGGCAGTTTGTCGAGGAGTATAACCGCTTTCAAAAAACCACCATTATCCTGACCAGCCATTATATGAGGGATATCGAGCGGTTGTGCAAGCGGGTGCTGGTGATCAACGACGGGGGGATCATTTATGACGGCGCTCTGGAAGAGCTGATGAACCGGTATGTCGATCATAAAGTGTTGAAGATCCAATTTCATAAACAGGTTTCCGAAGAAAACCTCCGCCGGTTCGGAGAGATCGTTGAGCGGGACGGCCTCCGCGTTGTATTAAAGACCAAAAAAAAAGAGATCCCGCATCTGGTCCAGCGGATGTTGACGGAGTTCGAGGTGGATGACCTGGCGATTGAAGAGGTGCAGGTGGAAGAAGTCATCCGCCGCATTTTTAATAAAACCTAATGCCTCCCTTTTGGTTTCTTCATCAAAAGCAAAATCGGCAGGACGAGAAAACAGAGGATTCCCACCACCCGGAAGGTATCGACAAAGGCGTTCATATTGGCCTGTTTGAGGAGCTGTCCGTATAGCTGGGCCAGAGCCATGCGTTTTGCGGTTACCGCGTCGAG
>JACQBY010000191.1 GCA_016201875.1 Nitrospirota bacterium | reverse complement strand
TCCCGCGAAAGCTGGAATCTAGTACTTGATTGCCATAATACACGTTACGTCATTCCCGAATGATTTTATCGGGAATCCATTGATTTTGCTAGATACCCGCTTTCGCGGGTATGACAATTTATTTGCGCTAACTTTTACAACTAAGCACTAGGGAACACATAACTACTTGAAAAAACTGGATTCCCGTTTGCACGGGAATGACAGAAAACCGCTTTTTCAGACTTTTTACGAGACTATCATAACTCATTGAAACTTCATAAGATTATTTTATTTAGTTGACAGATCGACTCTTTATTGTAAACTATCAGACATGAGAAATGAATCAGGAAAAATCACAACCGGTTTTTTACTTTTCATAATCCTCTTTGCCGCAGCCCTTGATGCCTCTTTTCAATTGTTTCCGATTTATATGCGTTATCTTGATTTTAAAAATGTGGTCAACAGCCGGGCAATGGAGTTTTCCCAACCGGGCACTGCAGATTCCGAAGAGAAAATCAGGGAAGCTTTAATGAAAAAAGCGGTTGAACTCGATATTCCGCTCGACAGGGAACATCTGTTGATTGATTTTGAAAATAATTCGACCCATATTAAAGCTTCGTGGTCTATTGAAGCAACTTTCTTAGCGGGCTATTATAAAAGAAAGATTCCATTCTTTACCGAAATCACAAAACCCAATGCAAGATCATGAAAACACCTCTTCTTTCAGAGAATCAAAGTAACGGTCGACGGTCTCTAAAAAAACCTCCTGGGTTTCCACCTGATTAATCTCGCTTCTGAAGACACTCCCCTCCCGGAGACCTCTGGTATACCAGCTCGCGTGTTTTCTCATTAAAATAGTCCCCTGAAATTCTCCATAAAACTGAATCATCAAACCGAAATGCTTTAAGAGAATCTTTTTCCTTTCCATCACCGATGGAAGCGGAATCCTGACCCCTTTTTTAAAATATTCCCCGATTTGAGCAAATATCCATGGATTGCCGAAAGATCCCCTTCCGATCATGATGCCATCACACCCTGTTTGCCTGAGGATCGATTCCGCATCTTCAGGCGTATGGATATCGCCATTCCCGATGACCGGAATTTTTACCGCCTGTTTGACTCTTTTGATCCACTCCCAGTTGGCTTTACCGGAAAATCCCTGTGCAACGGTCCGTGCATGGAGGGTGATGGCCGAAATACCGGAGTCTTCCGCCATTTTCGCCAGCTTTTCGGCATAAATATTCCGGTCGTCCATTCCGGTTCTCATTTTCATGGTAACAGGAATTTTTACCGCTTTAACCATTGATTCCATAATCTCTCTTGCCCTGCAGGGATCTTTCATGACCCCTGCGCCCGACCCGGCCCGGGTGACTTTCGGAACCGGACAGCCAAAGTTGATATCGACAAAATCAGCCCCGGCTTCTTCTGCAAACCGTGCCGCTTTAGCCATCGGTTCAGGGTGATGCCCGAATATCTGAATGGAAAGGGGCTTTTCGTCCGGGAGGGAAGAGAGATATTTTTTGGACTTTTCGTTGTTTCTCACCAGACCTTCGCTGCTGATGAGTTCGGTCACCACCAGACCGCACCCAAACCCTTTGACAATCGTTCTAAAAGGGAGGTCGCTGACTCCGGCAACGGGGGCCAGGATCAGATTATTTTCTATCGTCCGGCCGCCGATTTTAAGGGGGTGGAGCAGGCTGTTCATGCAACCGCCTCTTCAAGCGCTAACGACCCCGCCGGATTCAGATCGAGCGAAGCAAAATCTTTTTTTTCAAAATGACCCACAGCCGCCATGGCAATCATCGCGGCATTGTCAGTACAGAATCCGGGAGAAGGAATAAGAACCTCTATTCCTTTTCGCTCCCCTTCTTCACTCATTCTGGCTCTTAATCTTGAATTCGCGGCCACTCCGCCGACAATCACAACCGTTTGAACGTTAAACGCCCCCGCCGCACGGAGGGTCTTTTCCGCCAGAACGTCTACAATCGCCTCCTGAAACGCCGAGGCAATCCGGGACAGCTCTGATTTCACTTCACCCTCCGTTTTCTTTTCAAGAAAAGTGCGGAGAGAGGTTTTTAATCCGCTGAAACTAAAGTCATACGAGGTTTTTGATAAAAACGCCCGTGGAAAGCGATATTGATCGGGAGCTTCTCCTTTTGCCAGACGGTCAATCACCGGTCCGCCGGGGTATCCCAGATTCAACATTTTTCCGGCTTTATCAAGGGCTTCTCCCGCCGCGTCATCAATGGAACGCCCCAGGGAATGATAGACCCCTGCTTTTTCGACATGGTAAAGGTTGGTATGTCCTCCCGAAACGACAAGGGCGATAAAGGGGTATGCCAGGCCGGGGTTTTCAAGGAAAATAGATTGAATATGCCCTTCCAGATGATGGATGCCGATTAAAGGCCTGTTTAAGGCATAGGCAAGGGCTTTTCCAAACGATACCCCCACCACTAACGCGCCTACCAGCCCGGGAGCGTAGGTCACCGCAATGGCATCTATTTCAGAGATTTTTATCCCTGACTGATGGATGGCCTGCATGACCATCGGCTGGACCATTTCCATATGTTTTCTGCTCGCAAGCTCAGGAACAATTCCCCCAAAAGGAGCATGCGTCGCCGCCTGGGTAGAAAGAAGATTGGCCAGAATCATCCGGCCGTCCTTTAAAATCGAGACGCCGGTCTCATCGCATGAAGTTTCAATCGCTAAAATATGCATCATCGTCTTTTCATTTAACCAGAGCCGAAATCGGAACCAGTTCGATTTCCTCTTCATGAAGATGGGGAATAAACTCTTCCAGGGCCTTCATCGTATTGGGTCTCGGATGGCCTATGGCTATGGCCGACCCCCGCTGATGAGAGAGATAAACCAACCGGCGGAGTTCTTTCCGGATATCCTCAGGACGATCGCTATCATCGAGAAAAACCTGCCGTTCGGCCGATTTAATCCCAATGTCATGAGCCACTTCATAGGCAATCGATTCTGAGGTGGTCCTGCTGTCGACAAAAAAAAGATCCTTTGCCCTGACCTCTTTTAAGACTAAGACCATCTCTTCTCTGTCGGCGGTCATTCTGGAGCCCATATGGTTGTTCACACCCTGTACGTAGGGAAACGCCCGAAGATCTAACCGGACCTGCCGCACGATCTCCTCTTTTGTCATTAAATGATCAATCGCCCCTTTCCCTGGATGATGATGGTTTTCAGGCTCCATCGGGAGGTGCAATAAAACATCCTGGTGATAATAATGCGCTTTTTTCGCTATTTTAACGGAATAGGGCTGAAAAGGTAAAATGGCAAAAGATAAATGGGAATCGATTCGCCTTAACCTTTCAAATTCTTTAAAATTGGTCCCCAGATCATCAATCAAGACGGCTATCCGGTCTCCGGGACGGATCTCCGGTTTAAGAAGAGGCGCTGATTCCCGCTTAACCGAATTTTCCCTTTGAAGGAGCTCCAGCCGGTGAATTCTTTTCAGGAAATGATCGGCCGCTATGGATGCCAGGCCAATGACGATACCGGCCAACATCCAGATCCATATTCTTTTGCTTTTTTTCCTTGCCAATGTTCAGCAAACCGTCGGATAAAAAAAACACACGCCCATTAAAACTGAACGTGTGTTTTCATTTTGTTTAAAGGCTGTTCAAAAAGCACTTATTCAACAGCCGGTCATACTTCGGCCATGACTTCGTCTTCAATAAATACCGGCTTCTTCCCCTTCAGCAGGACCTTTATTTTCTTTGTATCCTTGAATCTCCCCTTGAGGATCTCCTCGGAAAGAGGGTCTTCGATATTTCTCTGAATGCAGCGTCTCATCGGACGGGCGCCGTAACTCGGCTCAAACCCTTCTGTCACAAGCCATTGCTTGACTTCAGGAGTGACTTCGAGCTGCATCCCTTTAACGGCGATTCTCTTATTCACATCCTCAATCAGGAGATCGACAATCTTGATGAGATGGCTCTTTTCAAGCTGATGGAAAACGACCATTTCATCGACGCGGTTCAGGAACTCTGGATTAAAGGTCCTTTTCAGCTCGCCCATAATCCCTTCTTTAACTTTCTTTTGCTGATCATCTCCGGAGGCCTTCTGAAAACCGAGCGAAGGATTTTTTTCAATCATTCGGGCGCCTAAATTGGACGTCATGATCAGAACGGTATTTTTAAAATCGACTTTCCGGCCAAGACTGTCTGTCAGGACGCCGTCATCAAGAACCTGCAACAAAATATTAAACAGATCCGGATGGGCCTTTTCAATTTCATCAAAAAGAACGACAGAATAAGGGCGCCGACGGACTCTTTCTGTAAGCTGACCGCCTTCTTCATAGCCCACATATCCGGGAGGGGCTCCCATCAGCCTTGAACTGCTGAATTTTTCTGAATACTCAGACATATCGATGCGGATTAAGGCATCCTCATCATCAAACATAAATTTTGCCAGCGCTCTGGCCAATTCAGTTTTTCCGACGCCGGTCGGCCCCAAAAAGATAAATGAACCAATCGGCCGTCTTTCACCCTTTAGCCCGGCGCGCGATCTTCGAATGGCTTTGCACACCGCGACGATCGCTTCCTCCTGGCCGATAATCCGCTTATGGAGCTCGGACTCCATTTGAATCAGCTTTCGGGTCTCTTCTTCTTCAAGACGGAAGAGAGGAATTCCTGTCATTTTCGAAACCACATAGGCAACTTCTTCTCTGGTGATATTCGGCTTGTTTTTTTCCTGAGTTTTTTTCCATTCCTTTTTGCTATCTTCGAGAAGCCGTTTCAGCCGTTCCTCCTCTTCTCTCAACCTGACAGCCTCTTCAAAGTTCTGAAGTTTGATGGCCAGGTCTTTATCTTTGCCCACCCGTTTCACTTCATTATCGATGTTGCGAATCTCCTGAGGCTGAGAATAGTTAATCAGTTTTGCCCTTGATCCGGCTTCATCGATCACGTCAATCGCCTTATCCGGCAAAAAGCGGTCTGTAATATACCGGTCTGATAACCGCACTGCTTCTATAACGGCATCATCGGTGATCTTGACGTTATGATGCTCTTCATACCGGTCTTTCAATCCTTGAATGATCTGAATGGTCTGATCGCTGGAAGGAGGTTGGACGAAGATCGGCTGAAAACGTCTTTTAAGCGCCGCATCTTTCTCAATATGTTTTCTATATTCATCAAGCGTTGTCGCCCCGATACACTGCACTTCACCTCTTGCAAGGGCAGGCTTTAACATATTCGAGGCATCGATGGAACCTTCGGCCGCGCCCGCGCCAACGAGCGTATGGAGTTCGTCGATGAAAATAATGACGTTGCCGGCATTCATGATCTCTTTCATGACCACTTTTAAGCGCTCTTCAAACTGGCCGCGATATTTTGTTCCGGCCACAAGAGAGCCTAAATCAAGGGCAATGACTCTTTGATTCAATAAATTATCGGGCACTTCCCCCGCCACAATCCGCTGGGCAAGCCCTTCGACGATGGCTGTTTTACCCACGCCGGACTCCCCGATCAACACAGGATTATTTTTCGTCCGACGGCTCAAAATCTGAAGAACCCGCTCAATTTCATCCGCCCGTCCGATCACCGGATCCAGCGTATTTTCGATAGCCAGCTGTGTTAAATCCCGTCCAAACTCATCGAGCGCAGGGGTATTGCTTTTTTTATCTTTTTCTCTGGGAGAGGTCTTTCTCAATAAATTAATCGTCAACTGCCGGGCAGTCAACAGGTTTGAACCGAGACTCCGGAGAATTTTCCCTCCGATTCCCTCTTCTTCCCGCAATAACCCCAGCAGAAGATGCTCGCTTCCGATATAGTTATGGCCGAGCAGTTTGGCTTCTTCCATGGCGTATTCTAAAACCTTTTTTACCCGCGGCGTAAATGGAATTTCTCCGAACGTCATCGTGCTTCCGCCGCCGGGAAGATTTCGCTCTATTTCAAGCCGAACCTGTTCCGTGGAAAGCCCCATCACCCTCTCTTAAAATAGCCAGAACAAGATGCTCCGTTCCCAAATAATCATTTTGGTGCTTCTCGGCTTCTTCTCTTGCCAGGATGATGATTTTTCTTCCACGATCTGTAAATCGTTCGAACATTACGCCTCCTTGCGAAAACTCTTTATAAAAAAAATAAAAAACCGGTTTTATACAAAGTTATAAAAGCGTTCTACCTGTTTTAATTTTAACTCGACATCCGACAATCTGTCAAGTTTATTCCCGGTTGCGTGTCCCGGGCAAAGCAGGATGAGCTTGTTTTTTCAGGGTAAAAAACAAATTGACAATGCAAAACAATTATACTATGAAGTCTACATCATGACATCAAAACATCAAACCTGACCCCATTATTGACCATGGCCTGATAAGCAATGTACGCCGACGAACTCAAAAAAATAAAAGAGAAGGGCCTCTACCGGTCTCTGACGGCTCATCTCCCGGGAGAGGGACCGGTGATTTACATTGATCAAAAGCCCTATCTCTCATTTTCTTCCAACAATTATCTGGGACTGGCAAACCATCCCGGCATCATCAAAGAAGGCCAATCCGCTCTCGAAAAGTATGGATCGGGGAGCGGCTCTTCGCGGCTGATCGCGGGAACGACGCCCCTCCATGCAGAGCTTGAACAGTCGATTGCCAGATTCAAAAAGACTGAAGCGGCTTTATCTTTTTCTTCAGGCTATCTGGCGAACCTGGCTTTAATGACTGCCCTTCCGGAAGAGGGGGACTTGCTCCTCGCAGACCGATTCAACCATGCCAGCCTGATGGACGGGTGCAGGCTCAGCAGAGCCGATTTCAAGGTTTTCCGGCATAAAGACATCGATCAGCTTGGAAAACTCCTCTCAAAGAAAAAGAGCGGGCAAAGCGCTTTTATCGTCACCGAAGGGGTATTCAGCATGGATGGCGATATCGCCCCCCTTCCCGAAATAGTGAAGCTTGCAAAACAGTTCCAGGCAACTCTCATCCTTGATGACGCCCATGGCTTTGGCGTGATGGGGAGTCATGGAAGAGGGACGGCTGAACATTTCGGCATCGAAAGTGACATGGAGATTCAAATGGGAACGCTTGGAAAAGCGGTTGGAGTCCACGGGGCCTTTGTCGCAGGTTCACACCTGCTGATTGAACTCCTGATAAACCGGGCAAAACCCTTTATTTATACCACCGCTCTCCCTGCCGCAATACCCGCCATGTGCATCGCCTCCCTGAATATTCTTGCCTCCACCCCCTCTTTAAGGGCGGCCCTGATCAAGAATCAGGATTATTTCTGCGAGGGGTTAATCGAATCAGGCTTCTCCATTCAGAATCATCACACGCCGATTATTCCAATCCTGATCGGTGATGCGGAAAAAACAGTTGAATTTTCCAGAGCTTTATTTGACGCCGGTATTTTTATTCCCGCTATCCGTCCCCCGACGGTCCCCCGGGGAACAAGCCGTTTAAGAGTCAGCCTCTCCGCCCTCCATTCGCAAGAGCATATCGACATCTGTCTGAACCATCTCAAAATATGCGGGAAAAAATTTGGAATCCTCTAAATTAAATGTCCTGATCATGGGCGGATCAGGAGGGCTCGGTCAGGAATTGGCCAGGCTCTTTTTGAAAAACAACCACCGGGTGGCTCTCCATTTTTTTCAAAATAAGGATCGCGCGGAATCTGTTTTAAGAGAGTTAGGTTTTTCTTCCGGATCGGAGGAGTCCTTTATCTGCCAGGCGGACATCCGCAACGAAAAAGAGGTCGAAAAGATGTTCCAGGATATCCGGCAAAAATGGGCCCGGTTGGATGTTCTGATTAATAACGCCGGAGCGATTGACGATGCTCCGGCGGCAAACATGACTGAAAACCAGTGGAATCACATTATTCAAATCAACCTGACGGGACTCTTTTTTTGCATGAAATTTTCCGCTCAATGGATGAAAACAAATCAAAAAGGGCATATCATTAATCTGGCTTCAAGAAGCGGCCTGACCGGACGCGCCGGGCAGGCCAATTATGCCTCGGCAAAAGCCGCGGTCATCGGCCTGACCAAATCAGCGGCAAAGGAGTGGGGAGCCGATCAAATCCGGGTGAATGTGATTTTGCCGGGGTTTCTCCCAACTTCAATGGGATTGAAAATAAAGGGGAAATACCGGAAAAAGATCATTCTGGAAAATGCTCTCCAAAAAACATCCACGATTGAAGAGGTGAGCAGTTTCATCTATTTTCTTTCAAACATGGAATCCGTGTCAGGACAGGTTTTTAACCTCGACAGCCGGATTTTATAACAGGGGAAACATGGGACTTTTTAAAAACCATAAAAAATTTTTTATCACCGGCACCGATACATCGGTGGGTAAAACCTATATTGCCTGCCGCCTGGCCCGCCGCCTCTCTTTGCAGGGAAAACAGGTCGGGGTGATGAAACCTATTGAAACAGGAATTATACGGGAAGAAAAGTCCGATGGCTATCTCTTAAAAAAGGCCTCCCGGTCTCAACATCCGATCGGGTCCATTTCTCCCTGCCGGTTTAAAACCCCGGCAGCCCCGCTGGCGGCTTCCATTCTTGAGAAGAAGAAAATACGGATTTCCTTTATTTTAAAAGAATACCGGAGACTGGCTGCCCAATCAGAGTGGATGATTGTCGAAGGAGCCGGAGGACTGATGGTTCCGATCCTCAAGGGATATGATATGGCAGATTTCGTCTGCGATCTCAAACTCCCTCTGCTTTTGGTCGCACCTGACAGATTAGGGACAATCAACCAGACCCTTCTCTCCGTCCATCTGGCAAAAAACCGGGGATTAACGATTTTAGCCGTTATTTTAAATCGCCGGAGCCGCAGAGGAACGGGTCAAAACCCGGTCTTGAACATGAATGCGAAGATGATTCGGGAAAGCACAGGGCTCCCCGTTTTAATTTTTAATCAGGGTTTAAAAAAAGAAAATGAAAAATATTTTTGGGAGCAATTACTGATGCATTCGTAAAAAATCTGAAAGAGCGGTTTTTTGTCATTCCCGTGCAAACGGGAATCCAGTTTTTTCAAGTAGTTATCTGCTCCCTAGATTCCCGCTTTCGCGGGAATGACGACTTTTTACGAGACCATCATTACTGGATTAGGCCTGTTTCTTCGACCACTTCAATAAAGGCTCTGACAAGGTGGGGATCAAACTGTTTTCCCGAATATTTGATGAGTTCATCAATGGCCCTCTGGACAGGAAGCGCCTTTCGATAAGGCCTGTCGGTCGTCATGGCATCGAAGGTATCCAGGATCGCCACAATCCTTGAACTGACGGGAATCTCCTCACCCGAAAGTCCTCCCGGGTAACCGGATCCGTCAAAACATTCCTGATGATGATAAATAATCGGGGCGACCTGCCGTAAAAAATTGATATTTTGAAGGATATCCGACCCTATTTTAGGATGCCTTTTCATCTCCTCATACTCCTCGGGAGTTAATTTTCCCGGTTTGCCGAGTATCGAGTCTTTGATCCCGATTTTTCCGATATCATGAAGAGCGGCTCCATACTTCAGCATCTTCCGCTCCAGAGTCGAAAGGTTTAATTTTTCAGCAATGATAATGGCGTATTCGACCAGACGGTCGCAATGGCCGCTGGTATAGGCATCTTTAGCCTCAATGGCAGAGGCTAACGCCTTCAAAGATTCAAAATGAGCCCCTTCCAGATCCTCGATCAGGCTATCATTCTCCAGCATCATGGCAATCTGATTTCCGACGATGCTGAACAACTCATTATCATTTCCTGTAAAATAATGATTCCTTGAAACTTTTCCGCAAATTAAAAAACCCATTAAATGCGTCTTGGAAATCAGAGGATAAATCATCAGGGAGGAACAATGATTGGACCTCATCCGATCGGCAACATCCGGATTTTCATTTTCAAGTTCTGTAATCAGCAGGGAGTTTTCAAGACCTGAAAATTTTTTTTCAATCCAGGCGACAAAGGCCAAGAGCCCTTCGCGGTTTCCGGAGGGGGTGGTCTTGATTTCGTGAAAAATCTGGCGGCTCAGGCTGTTTTGATAAGAAAATGATACGAAATCCGACCCATTTTCCCGTATCATCAGGTTGAGAATCTGGCTGCAGACGTCTTCCAGCTTTGGCCGGACAGAAAGGCTCTGAGTCATTTCAAACAGGGGCATCAAAAGTTTAAACCGGACATTTTCATTTAAGAGCCTGACTTTTTTAAGGGACTCCTCGACGATATTCAACATCTCCTGCTGAGTGAATGGCTTCAGGACAAAACTGCAGAGTCCTGTTTTTAACAATCCGACAACGGCCTCAAGATCATGAAAAGGAATTAACAGGATACAGGGTAAATCTTTATAAAACTCTCTCAACCTTAAATAGAAAGAATGGGTTTGATGGAGGGGAAGATTGATCAACACCAGGTCAAAAGGTTCATGGCTTAACTGATGAAGGCCGCTTTCAGAGGATTCAACCGGGAAGACAGCGTAATGTTTTAAGACGCTCGAAGTCACGCCCCGGACGGTTTCTTCAGGGTCGATCAATAATATTTTTTCTTTCTTCAACAAACGGATGCATCACTCCTTAATTGCTGATCAGGCTAATGATTTTAACCCCATTTGTCAAGAAAAAGATGGTCAGTCATCTGTCGAGATTTCTTTTTGTAAATCCCTGACAGCCGCGGCGGTTGAATCCTGGTCCCAGACGGCTGAAATCACCGCCGCTCCCGACGCGCCGTTTTTGAACACCGAGGCAATATTCGACAAAGAAATCCCCCCGATCGCAATGATCGGTATCGAGACCGCCAACCGGCACTCGATCAACCGTTGCAATCCGGCCAACTCTGTTTTTTCTTTGGAAGAAGTCTGAAAAACCGCTCCAAATCCGATATAATCGGCTCCCCCCTTTTCGGCCTCTACCGCCTGATCTACATTGTGGGTTGAAACGCCGATGATCTTTTTTGGGCCTAAAATCTTCCGGGTCAGCGCTAAAGGGAAATCTTCCTGCCCGATATGCACCCCATCGGCATCCGAAACCATGGCCAGATCGATATCGTCGTTAATAAGATACCGGCTTTGATACCGGCGGCATAAATCACGGAGTTTTAACGAAATCCCCAGGGCCTCTTTTTTTGAAAACTGCTTATTTCTGAACTGGACGAAGCGGATGCCGCCGGCCAGGGCGTCTTCAACCTGCCTGAAAAATTGATCAGGATGATCGATTCGGGGAGGCGTAATCAGGCATATTTTATGCTGTTCGGAGAGTTTCAACGGATAAACGGTCTTCTGCTAATGGGGGTTGACCATCATTTTATCGAGATAATTCGTCGCAAATTTATTTTTGATAAAGGCGGGATCCTGAAAAATTTTCTGGTGGAGGGGGATCGTCGTTTGAATCCCTTCGACGATAAACTCATCCAGCGCCCTTCTCATCCTGGCAATCGCCTCTGTTCTGGTCTCTCCCCAGACAATCAGTTTCGCGATTAAGGAGTCATAGTAGGGGGGTACGGTATATCCTGAATAAGCGCCCGAGTCAACCCGGACCCCGGGGCCGGTGGGGGA
Source organism: Nitrospirota bacterium (assembly GCA_016201875.1). Taxonomy (GTDB): domain Bacteria; phylum Nitrospirota; class Nitrospiria; order JACQBW01; family JACQBW01; genus JACQBY01. The sequence continues at coordinate 4,647 of JACQBY010000191.1, read as the reverse complement.
GCGGAATAATGTGATGAGCCCGGGAGAAGGTGTGAAATTATCAGGAGATTCAGCATTGATCCTGCACTCAAAACTATGGCCCCGCCTTTTGATCTGGTTTTGTCTAAACTCCAGAGACATCCCTGCCGCGATTTTAATCTGCTCTTTGACCAGGTCGATTCCGGTCACCATTTCAGAAATCGGATGTTCGACCTGAATCCTGGTGTTCATTTCAATAAAGTAAAATTTCCTGTCCTTATCCATTAAAAATTCAACGGTTCCCGCATTCACATAACCGATCGAGTTGACCACGGCCAGCGCAATTCTTCCCATTTCATTTCTCGTTACCTCATCCACCAGAGGAGACGGAGTCTCTTCGATGATTTTTTGATGGCGGCGCTGGATGGAGCAGTCCCGTTCTCCCAGATGAACGGCGTGCCCTTTTTCGTCGGCAAGAATCTGGATTTCAATATGGCGGGGCTCCAGGAAAAACTTTTCCATGTAAACGCTGTCATCTCCAAAACCGGACAACGCTTCAGCCTGCGCCACATGGAACGCGTTTAAAAGATCTTCCTCCCGGTTGACCACCCGCATTCCCCGGCCCCCTCCGCCGGAAGCGGCCTTGATAATAAGGGGATATCCGATCTTTTTGGCCGTCTCCAGGGCATTTTCTTCGCCCATGAGCTTCCCCTCGCTTCCGGGAATAACCGGTATGCCGTTTTTGACCATGAGCTCTTTTGCTTTGGCCTTATTCCCCATTAAAGAAATCGATTCCGCCGAAGGTCCGATAAACTTGACCCCCGCAGACTCGCAGACTTCAGAGAAATAGGCATTTTCCGCAAGGAAACCATACCCCGGATGAATCGCTTCTGAATCGGTGAATTCGGCCGCACTCAAAATATTGGGAATATTCCGGTAGCTCAGCGCGCTGTCAGCCGGGCCGACACAGACCGACTCGTCCGCGAACCGGACATGCAAGGAGTCGGCATCGGCCTCGGAATGAATGGCCACCGTTTTGATTCCCAATTCCTTACAGGCCTGGATCACCCGTATAGCAATTTCGCCCCTGTTGGCAATTAAAATTTTCTTAAACATATCAGACAGGCTCTACCGAAAATAATGGCCCCCCGTATTCTACGGGATGCGCATTTTCTCCTAAAATTTCAACAATCCTTCCATCGACGTCAGACTCAATTTCATTCATCAGCTTCATCGCTTCAATCACGCAGACAATCTGGCCTTTTTTGACAACGCTTCCGACTTCCACATACGGTTCGGAATCGGGAGAGGGCGCCCGGTAAAATGTCCCGACGATGGGGGCTTTGATCATTTTTTGATGAGGAGACCTCTTGATTTCCTCCGGACGAGCTCCCTCCGGGGCCGGGTTTAGCTCTTCGGCGGCAGGCCTTACGATATGACTTTCGTGGGTTCCGGTGGAAAGGGCCCACGCTTCTTTTCCTTTTTTAATCCTGACTTTGACACCGGATTCTTCCCATTCGAACTCGGTAATCCCGGTATTTTCAAGAATGGCTATAATTTCTTTTATTTCATCAATGTTCATCGTTCAATTCCATTTCCTTTTCTCTAGTAGGAGAATTGATCTTGCGCTATTATACGCTTATCTGGATACCCGTTCAATGTAAGTCCCCGTTCTTGAGTCTACCCTGATCACCGTTCCCTCCTCAAGATGAAGAGGAACCTTGATCCAGGCTCCCGTCTCGACTTTTGCCTGCTTGGACCCTCCCGTGGCGGTATCTCCTTTGACTCCGGGAGGCGTTTCCACTATTTTCAACTCAACAAACATCGGCGGTTCAACAGATAAAGACTGCCCTTTGTAGAATATTATTTTTGCCGACATGTTTTCTTTAAGATAATTTTGAGCTCCCCCCATCCGGTCTTCAGGAATAAAGAGCTGTTCGTAATTTTTGACATCCATAAAATAGTAATTCTTCCCCTCAAGATAAAGATACTGCATCTCTTTTTCTTCTATATCCGGAGTGTCAAACTTTTCCCCCGACCGGAAGTTTCGTTCCAGAACATTCCCGGTCTTTAAGTTTTTCATCTTGGTTTTGGCAAAAGCGGTTCCTTTTCCAGGTTTGACATGCTGAAACTCCACTATTTCATACGGTTCCCCGTTATATTCCAGTTTAAGCCCGCTTTTAAAATCGGTGGTCGAAATCATGAGTTTCCTTATTTCCGGTCTTAGGTTCGACCGATTCACAGGTCGAAAAGGTTCAATTTAAATCGGACATGTGTGAAAAGAAAGCAGATCACAATTGATTCAGATGATCCACTGCTGCGCGAAGGCCTAACAGGTAGCTGTTCGGACCGAATCCGGCAATCTGACCGATAGAAACCGGAGCAATCATGGAATGCTGTCTAAACGCTTCTCTATTATAAATGTTCGAAAGGTGAACTTCAACTGTCGGAATTCCTGACGCCAGAATCGCGTCCCGCAGGGCAACGCTCGTATGCGTATATCCTCCCGGGTTAATGACAATGGCCTGGAATTCCCCCATCGCCTGATGAATCATTTCAATCAGCTCCCCTTCGGAGTTTGACTGGCAGGCCTTGATCTCAATCCCCAACCTGCCCCCTTCGTCCATTATTTTCTTATTGATCTCTTCGAGGGTCGTTCTGCCGTAAACAGAAGGCTCCCTCTGTCCAAGCAGATTCAGGTTCGGACCATGTAAAACAAGGACTTTTTTTCTCGATTTTGCCATTGAGGGACTCTACTTAAATTCGTTGAGGAGATGATCCATTTCCCGCTTCATTAAAAAACGGCTCTTGCCGAAATTCCCTTCCGCGCCGAGGGACAAAACAAGAAAATAATCCGCATTAATTTTCTTAAAAACAAGAATGGCCGACTCCGTCATCACCGAAAATTCAATGGGAGCTCCCTTTTGCATAGACGATGTTTTCTCTTTAAATTCTTTAAAGGTCTTGCAAAACTCGGCGCCAAGGAGATAAAGATCAAGAGATGGATCCTTCTTGTACTCCTCGACGACAATGCCATCATTGGCTACCACCGCGGCGCCGACAGCCCCGTCCGCCTCTTCAACAACTCTGGATAAAATTTCCGAAAAACTCATGGGTTTCCTTTAACTCCCTGGCTCTTGTTCAGGGCCTCAAGCCACTGCTTCAGCCGGGTGATTTTCGCCTGCTGTTTCGGACTGACCGGGTTCACCTCCGGAGCAGGGGCCGGTGAAACTGCCGGCGCTATTTTTTTCTCCTCTTCCGGAATGATCGTTTGGATGATTTTATTCTCAATCGTTTCCGGCTGGCTTTTCAAACCAAGGAGGTTCCCTATGTTTTTGGCGTCCTCTAATTGCTGTTTGATGCTTTCATTGGCGGGGTCCTGTTCCAGCATCTTCCGATAAATTTCAATCCCTTTATCATAATGCCCCTGTTTAATATAAAGTTGAGCCAGAGCAACCGTGTCGAGAGAGTTCTGCTGTTGAACAGATCCGTTAGGAGAGGCGAGGGGTGCCGCTGGAGGGGAAATGATGGCCTCTTCTTTTATCAGATCCGAAAAATCGATCCCTTTTCCAAAATCAGCCGCCCCCTGATCTCCAGCCGGTTGAAGACCCTCCGGCTGATTGATATTTAAATGACCCTGATTGAGATCCAAAACATTGGCTGGCGCAGGTGGAGGAGAAATTTGCGGGGGTTCCGGTCTTTGGATCAACGGATCCACAGGTCGGACAGGAAGAGCCGCTTCAGGCCGGGGATGAACAATTTCCTGAACAGGTTCGATTTTTTGTTCACCCACAGCTTCTACCACCGCAACCGGTTTTTCATCCATTGCCGGGGGAGTGAGCGGGTTTAGCTCCTGAACAGGCTCTTCTTTGAACGCTTCCACCGGAGCCTGGAACACTTCCACCTGGGCTTGCGCCGCCGCTATTTTGGCCTCTTTAATCTTTTTGAGCAGGGCCTGGGCATCCGCATCTTTTGAGTTAAAGAAAAGAATCTGATTGCAACATTTCTCCGCCTCCGAAAAGGCCTTTTCTTCAAAATAAATCAGGGAGAGGTTTTTATTGGCAACGATATTATCCCCGTTGATCTTGATAACCTGTTCAAAAGCTTCCCGGGCTTCCTTCTTTTTTTTCTGATCCGAATAAATTCTCCCCAGGAGAACTTTTGCGCCAATAAATGCGGGATGAATTTTCAAACCGGGTTCCAATATCATTAAAGCCTCATCCAGCATTCCAGCTTTATAATATTCTTCCGCGAGATTTAAAAAAACCTTGGAGTTGGGGTCCTTCTCGAGTTTTGAGCTCAGCTTTTCAACTTCGGGAGAAAGGGTCCCCGTGGGCTTTTCAGGCATAAATTTCCCTTACATAATAAGGAATTACATTTTTTTATGATAACAAATCCACATCAAAAGTCAAGTTGCGGGGGTTGTATCCTTTTTAAGCCTTAAGTCAGTGAATAAATTCATGAATTTTATCAAAAATGTTCTCTGCAACTTTTTCTTTCGAAAGAAGAGGAAACACCTCTTTTTTCCCCTCCCGGTCGAAGAATACCACGATATTGGTATCAGAACCGAATTCCGCCCCCTTCAGGGTAATATTATTGGCAACCACCAGGTCAAGAGATTTTTCTTTCAGTTTTTTCAAAGGAGATGCATCTGAAGGATCCGTTTCGGCGGCAAAACCATTTAACACC
>JACQBY010000190.1 GCA_016201875.1 Nitrospirota bacterium | reverse complement strand
GGTTACCTACATATTACTCACCCGTCCGCCACTTTACAATCCCTTGCGGGACTTCTCGTTAGACTTGCATGTGTTAGGCACGCCGCCAGCGTTCGTTCTGAGCCAGGATCAAACTCTCCAAAAAAGAGTTTAAATCCTTTGCTACTTTAGCAAAGTTTTTTTCAAAAGATAAACAAAGAACCCGCTATTAATTACACGCTATTTAGTTTTCAAAGACCAAAGAACTCGCCGTTTTTTAAGATCAACGGCGAAGTTTTCATTTATATCAAAAACAAACTTTTGTGTCAATAACTTTTTTTACTTATCTGATTTTTTTTGTAAAAAGCTAAATCAGATGTTCTCAAAAGGAAAAGCGGATACTACCATAAGAAAAGATAAAGGGTCAAGAAGATATTTAAAAATATTGAACTGCCCCTGGATGAGATCAGAAATCACCTTGAGGCTTCTCTCTATTTAACTATTTTTTTGATTTTCCGATGGATTCTTGTTATGATCGAAAAGTTTTCATACGGGAGGCTATTTCAAATGAACTTTTTCAAAATATTTAAACCCATTTTTGCTGTTTTTTTAGTTTTAACGGCTTTTATCTGTTTTTCCCCGGGTTCATCATCGGGCAAAGAGGCACAAAAAAAAGAAACTTTAAAAGAAGAACCGGGGAAACCGGTGCCGGTGATGGGAAATGACCATATCGGGTCTCCCGGCGCACCTCACCCTCCCTATAATAGCGATCCTCCGACCTCAGGGCCGCACACTCCCTACATTGCCTCCTGGGGAGTCCACGACGCTCCCGTTCCAAAAGAGATGCAGGTCCATAATCTTGAAGACGGCGGGGTGGTCATTCAGTATTATTGTACAAATTGCGAAGAGATGATTAAAAAACTGGAGACGATCGTCCGTCAATATGAACGAATCGTCCTCGCGCCCTACCCCGGCCTCGACACGCTGATCGCAACGACCGCATGGGGAAGAATAGACAAACTGAAGGAATATGACGAAAAACGGATCATCCGGTTTATCAATGCCTATATCGGGATCGACCATCATCCTCAATCCGAAAAAAAATAGAGAATGTTAATGACATTCTCCTTTTTCAAAACCACACCTTAATTTGTCTTCATGATGCCCCGGAAAATAACTTTGAAAGACTCGCTGCTTGCGATCCTGACAGGACTCCTTCTGGTTTTAAGTTTTCCGAAATGGGACAATGAATGGCTCGCCTGGATAGCCTTCATCCCTCTTTTCCTTGCCCTTGAAAAAAAAACTCCAGCCAGGGCATTTTTTTTGGGGTGGATTTCCGGGTTTGTCTTTTTTTTCGGGTCCCTGAACTGGATCATCACCACAATCGTCACCTACGGACAGATCCCCTGGATCATTGGTTTTCTCGCCTTCTTATTGATGGCCCTTATTCTCGCCTGCTATACAGGCGCTTTTGCCTGGGGGGTAACCACCTGTGCTCTTCATCTCCCGTTGCCCAGAACGGTCTATGCCCCGGTCCTCTGGACAGCCCTTGAATTTATACGCGGTCATTTCTTTCTCCCCTTCCCATGGGCTTCTCTGGGGTATTCTCAATATCTGCAACTCCCGCTTATTCAAATTGCCGATATGACCTCGGTCTATGGAGTCAGCTTTTTAATCCTTCTGGTGAATACGGTCCTCTCTGAGTTTGTCTTGATCTTTTATTTCCACGGGAAAGAAGAAAAACCTCGCTTTCCTTTCTCATGGCGTCCTGTGATCATCACCTTTTTCATTGTTCTGGGAGTCCTGGTTTATGGAAAAACAAAGCTTGTCCTCGCAGGCGGGAATGAAAAAACGGTGAGACTGAGCGTCATCCAGGGAAATATCGAACAGGACAAAAAATGGGATGAAAAATACCGGAACGATACCCTTGCCGAATATGAACGTCTCTCGACAGAAGCGGCGCAAAACGGGTCCGACCTGATCATCTGGCCGGAAACAGCCGTTCCATTTTTATATGAACGGGAGTTAAAATACCGGGAAGGCCTTATTCAATTTGTAAAGACGCTTCATACTCCCGTATTATTCGGAAGCCCCTCGATTGACCCTTCTCCGGCAGGGGACAAGTGGTTCAATAGCGCTTATCTGCTCGATTCTGATGGTGTTCCCGCCGGCCGGTATGATAAAATTAACCTTGTTCCATTCGGGGAATATGTCCCTTTTCATCCTCTTTTATTTTTTGTAAACAAATTAACCGATGGAATAGGCGATTTTAAGCGCGGAAAAGAGCCCACGGTGTTTGCTCTCGCAGGACATCCGGCGGGAACCCTGATCTGTTTTGAGGTCATTTTTCCGGAATTATTCCGGCAATTTGTCGATAAAGGGGCGGTGGTCATGACCACCATCACCAACGATGCCTGGTTCGGCGCCACCTCGGCTCCTTATCAGCATTTTTCAATGGTCGTTTTCCGGGCCATTGAAAACCGGACTCCTGTGGCAAGAGCGGCAAATACCGGGATCTCAGGGTTTATCGACAGCAGGGGGAGAATTCTTGAAACTACCCGCCTCTTTGTTCCGGCTCAATTGACCCATGAGTTAAAATATTACGGGGAACGGACTTTTTATACGCGATACGGCGATGTTTTCGGCTGGTCCATCGTGACCGCCGGTTTATTAATGGCTGGATTTATCTGGTGGAAAAGGAAAAACCATGTTAGATGATCTTATTTCGCAATTTGACGCTGTAAAACAAAAAATGGATACCCTTCGGGGGTATCTTTGACCTCGCTCATAAAAAAGAAGAGATCCAAAAACTCCAGAAGCTGATGGAGTCCCCTTCCTTATGGGATAATCCCTCCGAAGCCAAAAAAGTTTCTCAGGGGAAAACCCGGATTGAAAAAGAGATTCAGGAATGGGAGGGGTTCGAAAAAGATTTTGAAGAAATCTCGCTATTGATTGACCTTTCCAGGGAATCGGGAGAAGATTCTTTATATGGAGAGATCCGGAAAAACTTAAACAAAATCACTTCTGATCTGGCTCAAACCGAAATCCGGCGGCTCTTATCCGGTGAAAAAGATATCAACAACGCCATTCTGACGATTCATCCGGGAGCCGGAGGGACAGAATCGCAGGATTGGGCGCAGATGCTCCTGCGCATGTATTCCCGCTGGGCCGAAAAAAACAACTACCGGGTTGAGCTCATCGATTTGTTGCCGGGAGAAGAAGCCGGCATCAAAAGCGCCACCCTTTCCATCAGCGGAGAATACGCCTACGGAAAGTTAAAAGCCGAAGCGGGCATCCACCGCCTGGTTCGGATTTCTCCCTTT
>JACQBY010000017.1 GCA_016201875.1 Nitrospirota bacterium | reverse complement strand
GATGAAAAGAGGATCCGTGGACGGACTCCTGGCCGCTCTTCCGAGATATGAGGGGGCGATTCGAGAAGGGATCCTCCGGTGCCTGGGGGAAATAGGAGACCGGAAGGCGGTCGGACCCCTTTTAAAAATGGGATCCGACCCGGTCGGCCATGTCCGGCAGAGCCTGGCCGCGGCTCTCGGAAAACTGGGCGACCCGGCATCCTCCAGGGTCCTGATCCAGCTTCTGGATGATCCCTACTCCAATGTTCAGGAAACGGCGCTCCAGGCGTTACGGAGACTCAAAGACCGGAATCTGATTTTAGAATGCATCCATCTCCTCACCCATGAAAAGGCCAACATCAGGAGGAACAGCGTTCGTTTAATCGGGTTTTTAAAGGCCAAAGAAGCCGTTCCCAACCTGATCCTTGCATTTAAGGATCAGGATCCTCTGATACGAAAAGAGGCGATTCTGGCTTTAAGGGCCATGGAAAACTTCAACATTGAAGAATGGGTCATGCAGGCCCTGGCTGACGAATCTCCCGATGTGCGGCTTGCCGCTTTATCCTGTTTTGAAGACCATACGGATCTCCGGATCGGAAATGTGATTGAAAATATTAAAAAAGATGAATCGATGTGGGTCAGATCTTCCCTGGCAAAACTCCTCGGCAGGCTTGAGGCAAAACAATTTGTCAGGGAGCTGGAAGAGCTCAGCCGGGATCCGGTCGGCGTGGTCCAGATCGGAGCGATGGAGGCGTTGGCCCATTTCAAGGAGATTCAGTTTGTTCCTCTTTTTACGGAAAAAATAAACAGCGATGATCCGGAAGTGCAGTGCTCGGCGATTGCGGCGATGGGGGAACTGGAAGAATCTTCACTGGGGGGGCTTCTGGAAAAATTCTTAACGGATGCGAACTGGAATGTCAGAGCCGCCGCGGTCAGAGCGATCGGAAAATTGAAATATAAATCCGCTTTTTCAGCGATTGAAAAACTTTCCACGGAAGACCCTGACAAACTGGTCCGCCAGTCCGCCCTTTACACGATGGAAATAATCATGGGTTAATGGCGAACATGCGAACTCCTCAGGAGATACTCGACACAGAGCAGAAACTGGTCTTTACCGATGACACCTTCAAGCTGTTTCAGGACCTGATGTTTCAAAAAGCAGGTGTGGTCATGGATGAACAATCCAAAACGTTTATCCGCTCCCGGTTAAAAGACTCCGTATTAAAAAAGCAGTTTTCTGACTTTAGAGATTATTATTATTTCTTGAAATATGACAGGGACAAAGAGACCGAGCTGTCCCGCGTGATCGATTTATTGACGATTCACGAAACCTATTTTTTCCGGGAAACGCTGCAGCTGGATACCTTTTCGGATGAGATTCTTGCCGAAATATTGGAGAGGAACAAGTCTCATAAAACGATCCGGATCTGGTCGGCGGGATGTTCCACCGGAGAAGAAGCCTATACCATATCGATGCTCCTTCTTGAAAAACCGGAGTTTAAAGACTGGCGCTGTGAAATTTTTGCCACCGATATTTCTCCCAATGTTCTTCAGTTTGCGCGGAAGGGGGTTTACACCGATAATTCGTTCCGGGGCGTGCCGCAGGCATATATCGACAAGTATTTTATTAAAGAAAATAACGGATATAGAGTCAAGGATCAGGTGAAGGAAAAAGTCACCTTTTTTCAGATCAATTTGATCGAGCCTCAAAAGATGTTTTTCTTAAGCGAGATGGATGTTATCTTTTGCAGAAATGTGATCATTTATTTCAACCTCGATGTGAGAAAGAATGTGATCGCGACATTTCACGAAAGATTAAAGCCCGATGGTTTTTTACTGCTGGGCCACTCCGAATCGCTGAGTTATATTACGCCTGAGTTTGAGTTAAGGCATTTTAAGAAAGATATGGTCTATCAAAAACCGGTCCGGTCTTTGGATCAAGCAATCCAAAGGTCGGAAGGTCGGAAAGGAGCGCTTCTTGAACCAGGAAAAGATTAAAGTTCTGGTTGTGGACGATTCCCCGTTTGCGCGGCAGGCCATTTCCCAGATGATTTCCCAAACGCCCCACGTCGAAGTGATCGGATCTGTATCGGGCGGCCTGGAAGCAATGAAATTCCTCGAAAAGATGAAACCGGATTTGATCACGCTCGATATCGAAATGCCTGAAATGAACGGGTTTACGTTTTTAAAATGGCTCATGGCGACCCATCCTTTGCCGGTTCTTATCGTCAGCTCCCGGAGCGAGAGCCAGAATGTCTTTAAAGCGCTTGAACTGGGCGCGCTGGACTTTGTTGCCAAGCCGGGGCATAAAGCGTCGATGGACCTGTTAAACGTCCAGGAAGAGCTGATAGGTAAAATTGAAATTATCAGTAAAATCCCGCGGGACAGGATCAAGAAACAGGTCGCGATTTTTTCCAACCCTCATTCCGCACCGGCGGCT
>JACQBY010000175.1 GCA_016201875.1 Nitrospirota bacterium | reverse complement strand
GGAATATATTAAAAATATAACGGAAGAGCTCCTGAACCTCTCTCCGGGAGTCGCGGAATCGCTGACAAATTTTGTCGCTCATGCCCTTTCTAAAACCCTCAATTTTTTACTCTATTTAATTGATTTTTTTCTTATTCCTGTTGCGGTCATTTATATATTGCTCGATTTCGAGAAAATCAAAAAATATATCCCACGGATTGTTCCTGAAAAATTTCAAAAGGTTTTTATCCATCATCTGGGTGAAATCGACTGCATCTTAAGCGGGTTTATCAGCGGACAGCTTTTAATCGCCCTTATTTTAGCAATTTTGGACATGATCGGCTTGACCTTGATCGGCCTCGATCTCTCTGTGGTGCTCGGTTTGTTTTCGGGAATGATCAATATTATTCCCTATGTCGGCGTGTTAACGGGAGGGTTAATCTCGACTCTTTTCGCGATCTTCAAATTCCATGATTTCATCCACCCGCTTCTGGTGGTTCTCCTTTATCTTGCGGGGCATTTTTTGGACGGATATTTTCTAAACCCGAAAATGGTCGGGCATAAGATCGGGCTTCATCCGTTAATGGTGATTTTTGCGCTGCTTGCGGGGGGAAAGTATTTTGGGGTGATCGGGCTTTTATTCTCGGTGCCTGTTGCCGCCATGCTCAACTATATCTTAACGGCCGGTTTTGAAGCCTATCGGAAGAGCAAATTTTATTCGGCGGTCTGATCAGGGGAAAAGGCCTCTGGCAAGGTAGGCATCTGCGATTCTCTTGATTCCGCGCATCAGGGCGGCGGTACGGAGATCGACGTTTTCTTTAATTGAGGTTTCAAGAACGCTCGCAAAAGCCGCCGTCATCACATCTTTGAGCTTTTCCATGACCTCTTTTTCTTTCCAGAAAAAGTTCTGCATCCCCTGCACCCATTCAAAATAAGAAACGGTAACCCCGCCGGCATTTGCCAGAATATCCGGGATAACCCATATTCCCCGATCTTTTAAAATCAGATCGGCTTCCGGAGTCGTCGGACCGTTGGCCCCTTCCAGAATAATGGACGCTTTGATATTTTTAGCATTTTTTTCGGTTATTTGACCGGAAATGGCCGCAGGAACCAGAACATCGCACTTTAAGACCAACAGCTCTTCGTTGGTGATTTTCTCGGCATCTGGAAAACCGCTGACCACCTTTCCTTTTTTGACATGCTGGATTAAATCGGGAATCAAAATCCCTTTGGGGTTATATAAGCCGGAAAAGGCATCGGATACCCCGACGATTTTACACCCTTCCTTATATAATATTTCGGCGGCATTGGAGCCGACGTTTCCAAACCCCTGAACAACGACTTCCATTCCGGAAAAACTTTTATTTTTTTGCTTTAAGGCTTCCGCAAGGATATAGACCAGCCCCTGGCCCGTGGCGGCGCTTCTCCCCATAGATCCCCCGATGCTGAGAGGCTTCCCGGTCACTATCCCCGGAACGGAATACCCTTTATGCTGGCTGTAGGTGTCCATCATCCAGGCCATCACCTGTTCATTGGTTCCGATATCGGGCGCGGGAATATCAATGTCGGGGCCGATCATGGTAAGGATCTCGGAGGTGTATCTCCGGGTTAAGCGTTGAAGTTCTTTTCTGGAAAAAGCGCCGGGGTCGCAACTCACTCCCCCTTTGGCTCCTCCAAAAGGGAGCCCCACCAGAGCGCATTTCCAGGTCATCCACATGGCAAGGGCGCTGACTTCCCCAAGGGTAACATCGGGGTGATAACGGACTCCCCCTTTTGAAGGGCCAAGCGTACAGTCATGATGCACCCGGTAGCCCTGAAATACTTCGACGCGGCCGTCATCCATGGCTACCGGAACACTGACAAGAAGCGCCCGTTTAGGGGAAATCAGACGTTTTCGGACATTGGGATCAAGATGAAGCCGTTCGGCGGCCTGTTCGAATTGAGCAACCGCCATCCGATAGATGGGAGAATAGAATTCGGGGACAACTCTTCGATCGTTTATCATATATAAAGGTAATTATATCAGGGAACGAGAATTCCGCCATTGATATCAATCGCCTGGCCGGTAACGGCCTGGGCCTGGTCTGAGGCTAAATAAACCGCCAATGACCCGACCTCAAGAGGATCAATGAGTCTTTTGATAGGGACCGCATTAATCACGTTCTGGGTATAGTCCCTCTGAGGAAGCCCAAGTTGATCTGCCATTTCATGGGTTCTTTTTTTGGCAAAATCGGTATCGATTAATCCGGCACAGATGGCATTGACGGTAATCCCGTCTTTGGCCACTTCTTTGGCCAGAGATCGGGTAAAACCAAGAATGGCATGTTCGGCCGTGCAGTAGGCCGTGTAACAGGGAAAACTGGTTTTAGACAGGTGAGAGGCGATATTGATAATTCTCCCGTTTTCTCCTTTTTTCATCGCTCCCAGGACCGCTTTGGTCATAAAATATAAGCCATGAAGATTGGTCTCTAAAATGGCAAACCATTGGCCGTCGTCGGCCCAGGTTATCGGGTTCATCCCGCCGGTACCGGCGTTGTTGACCAACCCGTCGATTTTTCCCCATTTTTCGAGGGTTTTATCAATAACGGTTTTAACCTGATCCTTAAGCGTGATATCAGCCCTGACAATCAGAGCTTCGAGATTGGATTGTTTTTCAAAATCTTTGCGGGTTTTTTCAAGATTGCGCTCATTTCTGGAGCAGATGACGACTTTGGCCCCCTGCTCGCACATTCTACGCGCAATGTATTTGCCGATGCCACGGCCGCCGCCGGTGACAATGATGACCTTATCTTTTAATACCATTATTGTGTAACCCCGCCGCAGATGCTGATGGCCTGCCCCGTGATGGCCCTCGCGTCTTCACCAACGAGGAATAAAACCAGATCGGCCACCTCTTCCGGATTTATAAATCTTTTGATCGGAATCTCGGAAATTTGAGTTTTTTTAAATTCTTCAGGATTCATTCCAAGGGCTGTAGCGGTCTCGTTGATCCCCTTTTCCGCCATTTGAGTTTCTACCCATCCGGGACAGATCGAATTGACGGTAATCCCTCTTGGCGCCACCTCCAGAGCAAGAGCGCTTGAAAAACCAATCACACCATGCTTCGAAGCGCTGTATGCGGTATACCCGGAAACGCCAAATTTTCCGAGAACGGAAGAGATATTGATAATCCTTCCGCCGGCGTTATCTTTCATCACCCGCAGGGCGGCCTTGCTGAAAAAGTACATTCCGTTGAGATTCGTATCGAGGATATCGAGCCACTCTTCATCTTTTCCCCCTAAAAGAGGGACCCGTCCCGATTTTCCGGCGTTATTGACGAGAATATGGAGGTCTCCCCATTTTTTTATCACCTCTTCAACCGACTTTTCTACATCCTCTTTATTATTGATATCGGCCTGGAGAGGAAAAACCTTTTCTTCCCCAACCTGATCATTGATGTCCCGGGCGGTTTTTTCCAGATGTTCCAGGTTTCTCGAACAGATCATCACGCGAGAGCCTTCTCTGGCAAGCTTTTCGGTGATGGCTTTTCCGATACCGGTTCCGCCGCCTGTCACAATTGAAATTTTATCTTTTAAGTCCATAGATTAATACTACAGCGGATTTTTTACAAATATGCCCATTTATCCGTCATTCCGGCATGCTTTAAGCCGGAATCCAGTGCCTCCGTATTTTCCTGAAAACACCTGGATTCCCGATAGAGGCATTCGGGAATGACGAAAAAGCGCCGCTGTAGTGTTAAGCAGAGGACAGGAGACAAGTTACCCGCGGAATTTGATTATAAAAATTATCCCAAAACGGTATGACAGTTCATGCACCTGTAGCCCGCATCTTCCTCGAACCGGCAGGTTTCAGACAGATACCGGATATCATAAACAAACTGGCATTTCGGACAGACTATTAAATTTTCCATCCCTTTTTTTTCTGACGTCTCCGCCGGATCAGGGCTTTTCCCGTCAATTTTCATTTTTCCCTTTTTTAGCTCCGGGAGACCGGCTCAGAATCGGCAGCTTTTTCAGAGTCCACCCCGATACCGACCAATTCATCCATCAGTGTTTGAACCGGAACGATTTTTTTAATTCTCCAGGCATTCGAACCGGCAAAAAACAGCCCTTCGGCGATGTTCCCTCTCTGGGCCTTGTCCAGAACAGAAGCGATGCAGTAGGTTTCGCGGTTATCCCGGCAGGCGCAATGTTTAAGACATTTTGCAAAGCATTTATCGTCCACATCGAGGCCTTTTTCAAAACGCTCGGTAAATTCGCTTCGGATGGCTCTTCCCGGCATCCCGACGGGGCTTTTCACAATGACAATGTCTTCTTTTTTTGCTTTCATAAACAATTCTTTAAATTCATCCGAGGCATCGCACTCGTCAGTGCATACAAACCGGGATCCAAGCTGAACGCCGTGGGCCCCCAGTCCCATGATCTTGAGGATGTCCTGGTGATTGAATATCCCGCCGGCGCCGACAACGGGAATTTTTAATTGGGCTTCTTTATCCAGATACGACAGGACTTCGGGAATAACCTTTTCAAGCCTGAAGTCAGGATCGGTAATCTCTTCGGGCTTTGCCCCTAAATGGCCGCCGGCGGAGTTTGGAGTTTCAACGACAAAACCATCGGGCATCCGCTTATGAAGCCGTTCCCATTTTCTGATAATAATAGAGGCCGCTTTGACCGACGAGATAATCGGGACCAGAGCGACATCGGGATAATTACTGACATAATCCGGAAGGCCGAACGGAAGTCCCGCGCCTGAAAAAATAATCTGGGCTCCGAATTCGGCAGAGGTGCGCACCATCTGTTCGTAATCTGAAATGGCGACCATGCAGTTGACTCCGATGATCCCTTTGGGGCTGAGCTGTCTCGCCATTTTTAACTCGTCCTGAAGGGCAAGGATATTGGCAGAAAAATAATCTTTGGAGGTCGCCTTTTCTTTGGTGTAATAGGGAGAATCTAGCCCAAGAGCCACCGTAGAGACCACGCCGATTCCCCCCGCGTTAGCGACCGCGGCGGAAAGTTTCGAGGCGGAAATCCGGATTCCCATTCCCCCCTGAATAATCGGGTATTTTGAAGTATATTTTCCTATCGTCAGAGAGGGAAGAATGGAGTTCTGATGCGGTTTCATAGTTAATAATCCTTATCGGCTCATCCAGCAAAGATGTTTAAGTAATGTTGTCATTATACCACATTCTTTTGGCGTTCCAGCAAGTTTTCTGCAACAGTCACCACCTCGCCCACATCTTTTCCATAGGCATCGACGCCGATCTCTTCGGCGAATTTTTTTGTGGTCACCGCTCCTCCGATCATGATTTTACAGGGAAGTTTTTTCGCCCTGACCTCTTCGGCGATGACCTTCATCTGCATCATGGTCGTCGTCATTAAAGCCGACAGGGCGATGATGTCCGCTTTATGTTCTTCCGCGGCTTTTAAAATAAGATCGGCGTGGACATTTCTCCCTAAATCGACCACATTAAATCCGAAGTTTCGCAACATCAGACAACAGATATTCTTGCCGATATCATGAATGTCCCCCTTGACCGTGGCAAAGATAATCGTCCCTTTTTTTTCCACATTTCCTGATTTTTCAAGGTAAGGCTGTAAAAACTCCACACCCCGTTTCATGGTATCGGCCGAAGCGACCAGATGGGGAATGAATTTTTTACGCTCTCCGAATAAATCCCCGAGCTTTCGGATTGCGGGAGTCATCACATTTAAAAACATATCGAAGGCATCGAGTTTTTCATCGATTCCCGTTTTGACCAATTGGACGATGCTTTCCCGCTCCCCTTCGAGTACCGCCTTATAAATTTTGTCACGGGTCGTTTGGGGACCTTCGTCTTTAGGGGCCGCTTTGTTCCCTTCAAGGTCGGCCTGCACCTGAATGTATCGCCGGCACTCCGGATCTCTTCTTGCAAAAAGAGAGGCCGCCGAAGCGACCTGATGCATTTCCAGATCATAAGGGTCCAGGATGGCCGCATCGAGTCCGGCGGAAATACATTGGGCCAGAAAAGTATTATGAACCAGATGGCGGTTGGGAAGCCCGAACGATACATTGCTCAGGCCAAGGGTGGTCGGCGAACCGAGGTCTCTTGAAACCAGCCGGATCGTTTCGAGGGTCTGGGCCGCCGCCTCCTGAACAGCCGATACGGTCAGCGCCAGACAATCAAAGATAATATTTTCTTTCGGGATTTTAAAATCTTCGGCCCGTTTTATTAAATACTCGGCATTTTTAATCCTCTGCGCCGCCGTTTCGGGGATATCATCCCCCGCCACCAGGGCGATCACCGCCGCGCCATATTTTTTAACCAGAGGGAAAATCTCTTCGATCCGCTCTTCTTCGGCATTGACACTGTTGACCAGGGCCTTGCCGGGATAATAAATCATCCCCTGCTCCAGCGCGCTGACATAAGAACTGTCGATGACCAGGGGGATATTGACCACATTCTGAATGGCTGTAACGGCGTTTTTCATCATTTCCGCTTCATCCACCAGCGGGACTCCGACGTTGATGTCGAGGGCATGGGCGCCCGCCTCAAACTGTTTTCTGGCCGCGGCGACGATGAGGTCGGTCCGCCCTTCTTTGATCGCCTGGCTGAAAAGCTTCTTTCCGGTAGGATTGATTTTTTCACCGATTTTTAAAAAGGGATGCCCGGGCCCGACAAAAACGGTTCTCATCCGGCTTGAGATTTTCATTCCCTTACGGACATTTCTCGCCGCCGGTTTTTTATCTTTTAAAATGTTTTTAATTTTTCGGATATAATCGGGGGTCGTCCCGCAGCACCCTCCCAGGATATTCACTCCCGCTTCGAGGAACCGCTCCGCGTAGGAGGCCATCTCTTCGGACGAAGCCGGAAAAACGGTTTTACCGTTCAACTGCACAGGGAGGCCGGCATTCGGCTCCGCCGAGATAAAGAGGCGGGTTGTTTGCGCCATGGTTTTGACGACAGGGAGCATATGCTCAGGCCCCGTAGAACAGTTGACGCCGAGAATATCAACTCCCAGCCCTTCGAGGACGGTGGCGGCGGTTTCAGCGTCGCTTCCGGTATCGGTGATGCCGTCCTGGGTAAAGGTCATGTGGGCCATGATCGGAATATCTTTGCCCTTCGTGGCCTCTTTCGCCGCGATGACGGCGGCTTTCATCTCCTGAAGGTCGAACATCGTTTCAATGGCGATCAGATCGCAGCCGGCCCTGACCAGTTCAATACACTGTTCGTAAAAAATCTCTATCGCCTGATCAAAAGGGAGTTCGCCAAAAGGCGCAATGGTCGTTCCGGAGGGTCCGACATCGCCGGCCACATATACTTTTTTGCCCCGGGCGGCGGTACGGACATGTTGAACAGCCGCGGCATTGATCTCCCGGATTTTGTCCTGCGCACTATACTCGGCAAGGCGGAGCCGGCTTGCCCCGAAAGTGTTGGTTAAAATGATCTGGCTTCCGGCTGAAATATATTCCTGATGGACCTCGATAATCGCTTCGGGCCGTTCGATGTTCCAGAGATCGGGGGCATAGCCGCTCGGAAGATTCCGTTCTTGCAGAAGGGCCCCCATTGATCCATCGAGAAGGAGGATCTCTTTTTTTAAACGCTCTAAAATTTCAGACATAATCTATCCCTGGGGCTCACGTCGCCCCCTTGATTAAAGGCAACTGTCCGCTGTGGAACCGCTCCCAAAGCTAGCTCGGATGCTCCACACTCGCTTTGCTCGTTGGAGACATTTTCCTTTCCCAGCCTATCAGAGCAGAAACCGAGAATCTCGGGTTCAAAATAAAAGCCTCGTTTAAGGAGACCCCTATTTTATGAGCGTCGGTGACCTTTAAAACCTCTGCCTGAACCGGTAATTTCCAGTCTCCGTAGCCGACGCCAAAACGAAAGGTTTTATTGTAGCCATTTTTATTAATCTCTGTTTCGATGTGGCGCTCGACAGGATCGGCAAAATAATCGGCCATCCAGGCCCCGACCCGGTCGAGATAAAATGCTTCGGCAGGTTCTTTTTCTTTTATTTCATCGATTTTATTTTCAAATTCAGGCCCCATGGTACAGACCAGAAGCGTGGCATAATCACAATTTTTTAAAAGTTTGACCATATTGCTCCCCTGAAACAGGGTGGCGCTGATATCACAGGTCACATGGTCTTTAAAGACCTTTTCGATTTTCACCGTCCGGTAGCACCCTTTTCCTGAAATCAGGGTGTATCCGATATCAATCGCTTTTTTAATGTACCCGGCAATATTTTCTTCCGGAATTTCTTTTAAGGATTTATATTTTGGAAGGCGAAGTTCTCTGATAATTTCAGATTCTTCAATCTTAAAGGGAATATTTAAAAGAACGACCGGTTTTAAACTTTTTATCATTTTTACAATAAAGACCCTATTCCTTTAAAATCAAATAATCCTAACATAAAATCAAAGCCGGAATAAACAACTTTTACATTAAAATGAGGATAAACCTGATGGTCGGCTGTATTGAACCTTTGGTCCCAATATAACCCACGTTGATAAGGGACAGGTCTCTTTTTTAACTGTCAGCCATTATGTCTATAAGATGTTGATTTTTTGAATTCTGGATTCCCGATAAAAACATTCGGGAATGACGAATTGAATTCTTTGTAAAACCTCTGACATTTCAGAGAGTTAATCACAGAATGACGTGACCCTGTGGGAAAACGCATCACGTTTTATGCGAGGGGGAGGATCTGGATTTTGCGCAGCGGAAGCCGATGCTTATCGAAACGCTTTTAGGAGAAAGAGCAATCCGGTTGAAGGATTGGAAACTGGGTCCGCAACGGTAATAACTGCAGTCGTAAAAAGAGCCCCCCCTGAGGACTTTATGGGTTTCTCCGTAGTTCGGGTTTTCAATCGAATTATTGGGGTAGGGTTTAAACCAATCCTCCGTCCATTGAAAAACATTCCCGGCCATATCATAAACCCCGTATGGGCTTTTTCCTGCTTCAAACTGCCCGACAGGCGATGTATCGCCGATCCCCAGCATATAAACATTGGCGTATTCTTTGACAAACTCGTTCCCCCAGGGGAATGTTCGTCCATCGGTTCCACGGGCCGCTTTTTCCCACTCCGCTTCGGTCGGGAGCCGTTTCCCCTTCCATTCACAATACGCCTGCGCGTCGTACCAGCTGACAAAAGTCACCGGATGGGCTTTCTTTTTAACAAGAACCCTTTTATCATTCCAGTGCTTCGGCGGCTTTCGGCCTGTTTTTACGACAAACGGGTAATAGTCCTGATTGGTCACATCATTCCAATCGATCTCATATTCATCAAGGTAAGCCGTATGTTTTGGGCCGACCGCTTTTTTGACATAATCCTCTCCCATGATAAACTCTCCCGCGGGAATGATGGCCATTTCAGAAGCAGGCAGGTTTTTTTTGCGCGGTGCGGGATCGGCGCGGTCTGAAATCTTCATAGCCGATTTGATGATTTTATAGGGGATATTCCCCTCGTTATGGCAGAGAAGGCATTCCCCTTCCGGTCTTTGGATCGACCGGTCCACAGGTCGGAAGAATTGAGATAGATCCATTTTGACAGCGGGATGAGAGAACTCATGGCAGGAAGGGCATTGTTTCTCTTTTTGAGGAATGAGGGTGAAGTCTGACGCAAATCCGGAATGAGCCGAAAAAACGATAAAGGCGATTGGAGCTATAAATAAAAAGAGACGTTTCATGGCGGTGTATTTTATCATAAGAAGTTTTAAAAAATCTCCCTTATTGATGGGAATCCGTGATTGCCCGCACCGCTTCGAATAACACAAAATTCATCGGGGCCGGGATATGAAATGTAAGGCTCTTTTGATAGAGAAATCCGTTCAGCCATCTGTTTTCAGTCATTCTCCCCCCTTTCCAGTCTTCATACATGGAGGTATGAAAGTCTTTTAATCCATGGCTGTTTTCAATGGTCTCTCTGGCGATATCCGGTTTAAGAACAACTCCCGATTGTTTCGCAATCTCAATAATTTCAGAAATCACCTGATGGATGACATCGAGGGCTCCCGGGGATTCCAGAATTTTTGAAACCGGGCCGTCGAGGAGGACGGAGAGGGGGTTAAATGAGGCGTTCCAGCAGAGCTTTTCCCACTTTTTTTTCATAATGTCATGGGTCATAGATGAAGTGAGCTGTGCCCCGGCCAATAGATCATGAATC
>JACQBY010000192.1 GCA_016201875.1 Nitrospirota bacterium | reverse complement strand
TATCCTGGTCAATAACGCAGGGAATCTGTTTCACGTGGCGCCGCTCCATGAAACGACCGATCAGGTCTGGGATGAGACGATGGATATCTTTCTTAAAGGAGTCTTTCGGTTTACGCGGGCGGTTATTCCTCAGATGCTTAAACAGGGTGGAGGTTCCATCGTCAACATCTCCACGGCAGTTGCACTTAAAGCGATGCCCGGTTTTTCGGCGCACGCGTATAGCGCCGCCAAAGCAGGAGTCAATATTCTAACCAAAACCGTGGCGATTGAATACGCCAGGAATAATATCCGGTGTAATGGCGTTTGTCCGGGAGGGGTTGACACTCCCGGCGTTGCAGGGATGACCTCAAATCCTCAAGGCCGTTCGGCTTTTAATAATATGCACCCGGTTGGACGGATGGGAGAGCCGGAAGAGATCGCCCAGGCGGCGCTCTATTTTGCTTCCGACGAGTCCGCATGGACGACGGGAAGCATCCTGAGCGTCGATGGCGGAATCATGGCCCAATAAGGAGGGCGAGGTAACAATGTCTGAAAAGAATCCCATTACCGGCAAGGAAGAGAAAAAGAGTGTATCCGCTCCAATTCGGGCATTGATCGAATTTTACGAAGCCTTCAATAGTCGTGATATCGAGAAGATGTCGAAGAATTGGGCAGGGACGGATGAAGTGGTCATGAGTAATCCGGTTGGAGGGATTAAACGGGGATGGAAAGAGATTAAAGCGGTTTATGACCGGATTTTTAATGGATCTGCCCGTGTGTATGTAGAGTTTTATGATTACACGGTTCATGAGACCGGAGAGATTTTCTACGCCATAGGGAGAGAACGGGGCGAGTTTCATGCCGGGGAAACGGTAATGAACCTGGCCATTCGAACAAGCAGAATATTTCAGTTGATCAATGGGAGGTGGCGGCAGGTCCATCATCACGGATCAATCGATGACCCTGACCTTCTGGCGCGCTATCAAGCCGCGGTGAAGAAGGTTTGAAGTCATTCAGGCTGTTTTATCGTAAGCCGATGTACCACCCTTGGAATAAATAAATCATGGAAAGTGAGAAACCTAAAAGTCCGGGAATCATCTCTCCCCCTCCGTTGATTTATTTTACGCTATTTCTCACCGGTTTTATTCCCCAGACGGCGTTTCCGGTTCAATTTTTCTCTCTACCGGTGAGATGGATAGTCTGTTTGACCTTGGTTGGGGTGGGGGCTATTCTGGTTACCCGGGCTTTTCAAACGATGCGGCATGCGAAGACCAGTCCGAATCCCTATCAGCCTGCGGCTGTATTAGTCACGGAAGGCCCCTTTCGCTTTACCCGTAATCCGGTTTACCTGGGAATGAATCTTTTCTATCTTGGGGCAGGCGTTCTTCTCAACCCCTTCTGGTCCATCCTCTTTTTCCCGGTTCTTTTGTTGATTATGGAGTTTGGAGTTATCCATCGTGAAGAACGCCATCTGGAACAGCGGTTTGGAGAAGCGTATTTAGAGTATAAAGCCAGCGTCCGCAGATGGATTTAGAGGAGGAAAGGAAGAAAAATGGGAGGCGGTCTTTATTTCAACGCTAATTTTTTTAAGTTTCTGACAGAACTGAAAATGAACAATAACCGGGAGTGGTTTACGGCAAATAAATCCCGGTACATTACGGAGGTGCGCAACCCCTGTCTCGACTTTATCCACGATTTTGCGCCTTATTTAGAAAAGATTAGCCGCCATTATGTCGCAGATGCGCGTCCTTCCGGAGGTTCGCTTTTCCGCATCTATCGGGATGCCCGTTTTTCGAAGGACAAAAATCCTTATAAAACCATGGCTGGAATTCATTTCCGTCATGAAATGGCGAAAGACGCGCATGCTCCCGGTTTTTATCTCCACCTCGAACCGGGGAATATTTTTGCGGGAGCCGGAATCTGGCATCCGGAGAGAGAACCACTCCATAGAATCCGCGAAGCGATTGCAACCCATCCCAAACAGTGGAAAGCGATCCTTGCCGATAAAAAATTCAAAACGACCCATAAGCTATGGGGCGAATCTCTTGTTCGTCCACCCGCCGGGTTTGATCCGGACCATCCGCTTATCGAGGATCTGAAGCGAAAAGATTTTGTATCAATCGCCGAGCTGTCCGAAAAGGATGTCCGATCGATCGACTTTATTGACCGGTTTGCGAGGCTCTGCCAGACTTCGGCCCCTTTAACAAAATTTCTAACGGTGTCGCTTGATCTACGTTGGTAGGATAAGATAAATCTTCAATAGCTTCTTTGGGCAAAATGAAAATAAATTACAGGAGGTCGACATGAGAAAAGTAACCGTATTCAATTTCATAACACTTAATGGTTACTTTAAAGGGCCAAACGAAGATATTTCCTGGCATAATCATGGCGAAGAAGAAAGTAAATATTCTGCCGAGAGTCTCAAATCCGGGAATACGCTTCTTTTTGGGCGTGTGACTTACGAGATGATGGCAAGTTTTTGGCCGACACCAATGGCAATTGAAAACTTTCCTATCGTAGCGGAAGGAATGAATAAGGCAGAAAAAATTGTCTTTTCAAGGACACTGAAAAAGGTTGAGTGGAACAATACGAAGGTGGTGAAGGACAATGTTTTGGAAAAAATAAAGAAAATGAAGCAGATGCCTGGAAAAGATATGACCCTGTTGGGCAGCGGCAGCATTTTAACCCAGTTTGCAGATGAGGGTTTGATAGATGAATATCAGATCATGGTGGATCCCGTTGTCCTGGGCGATGGCACTCCTATATTCAAAGGCATCAAGCATAAGCTGGACATGAAACTTACAGGGACAAGAACCTTTAAGAGTGGGGTTGTTCTTCTTTGCTACCAGCCTGTTGAAAAGGCGTAAGCTCGTAATGAATAGTTATTAGAGTCAGGTCCATTTAGTTGATATTATTGCTTTACGTCAGTGAGCGGGCTAATAAAGTAAAATTCCAGGAGAATGACAATAAAGTGGGCTTGGCCCTTTTTTTTGACAACTCCTTTAAGACCGCCACCAACTAATATGATCTGCTGTTTGGTTGTATGATCAAGCAAAAGGGGACCATGTTATTTTATCGTTCACACACAACACCCTCCAGCCCATTAGGACCCGGGAGAGGATGACGAGTGGTTTTCACTGTCATTGAACATGGGTATAACTTTATAAAAGGGATAAAAACTCTTTGCCTGACTATTTGTTGGTCTCCCCAATCGGTTTTAGTTCTTTGTTTCCCATTTCCGAATAGATCATGAACTTGAATGGATTGATCAGATGGTTCTTGTCGCGTAAGCGGTCAAGCGCATCTAAATAGATTTCTTTGATCTTTGCATTTTGGGGGTATCGCAATGTACCAAGTCTTAAAATGCGAGCGGCCAAAATAATGTCGCCGCTACTAATAAGATTCTCCCCCGCCGCGATAAAGGCTGAGGCGGTTTGACCTCCGACAAGATCAACAGCTAAAGCCATTTCATCCAGAGTTATGGGATCGATCCCTTCGCCATCGGCGCTCCAGTATCCCACGTTATCCCTTGCGACTCTTTGAATGAGACCCTCACGCATAACCAGAAATGAAAGGACAGCATGGGGCTCTTTCTTCAAAACTTCAGGGAGTTTCAGATTACGAAGAATTTCAGCCTCCGTAAGACCTTGTGACGTCATCTCCTTTGTCTTCTTGATCGTCTCTTCAATGGCTTTCTCAAGGCCTGGAAGGGCGTTCCTGTTGAAATAGCGTGTGAGCGGATCGTGCCCGTGAATAAGATCCTTCGCGTCCAGTTCTCGCAAGACGCCGATTGTTTTTAATAAGTTCTCGGGCGAGCCTTCCGACGCCCAGGGAGCGCCGAAGTAGGGCATCAAGATATCACCGACTAC
>JACQBY010000167.1 GCA_016201875.1 Nitrospirota bacterium | reverse complement strand
GTCCGACCTGTGGATCGATCGGTCCAAAGATCGGAGGATCGGTCGCGGACAAACGAAGTGCAGAACGGGTTGTCTGCGCGTTCCGCGTAAGCGGTCCAAAGATCAGAGGACCGGTTAGTCTCAAGACCGGAAAACAAAAAAATAAAAAGGGCTAAAATTATTATAGAAATAATTTGTGTTGAAATCAACACCAAAATTATTTTTTTTCCGCAATGATCCGGGCGGTGATTTTGCCATCCTCCCCCTCTCCTTCTTCATAGAAATGTACCCTGAACTCCCTGAAAAAATTTAACAGTTCATTATGCCCCAGACAAAATTCCACTCTCCGGGGAGAACCATGCTTTAGATGCTGATCAATTAAAAAGGTTTCATAAACGACAAATCCATCTTTTTTAAGGCTCTTTTTAATCTGAGGAAACAAATCTCTCTGAAGGTAAAAGAAACAGACGACCAGATCATACCTGTTCTCCGGAAGAGTCATTTTTTCAAGGTCTGACTCTTTAATCGTGATAGGAAGATGGAGTTTTTCAATCCTTTTCTTGCACTCCTCGATAGATTCCTTTGATATTTCAACACCATCGACCTCGTACCCTTGTTGGGCGAGGTAGATGGTGTTTCTCCCTTTACCCATGGCGATATCGAGGGCCTTCCCCTTGATATGTTGAAACGACAAAATTTTTTTTAAGAAAAAAGAAGGTTCTTCCATCTGAATTGACCCCTGAATCATGTTTGATGGTTTCGTAAAAAGTCTGAAAAGGCGGTTTTCCGTCATTCCCGTGCAAACGGGAATCCAGTTTTTTAAAGTAGTTAAGTGCTCCCTAGATTCCCGCTTTCGCGGGAATGACGACTTTTCACGAGACTATCATGTTTTATTCGTCATTCCCGAATGTCTCTATCGGGAATCCAGGTGTTTTCAAGAAAATACGGCGGCAAAGTCACTGGATTCCGGCTTAAAGCATACCGGAATGACGGATAAATGGGCATATTTGTAAAAAATCCGCTGTAGTACTAATATGCCATGCCTGATCTTATTAAATAAATAACGGACAAATTACTGATGGTACTTTATCAACAAACTTTAAGAAAGGCAACCAGGGTAGAAGGAATTGGGTTGCATACCGGGAAAAAAGTAAAATTGGACTTTTTTCCGGCCCCTCCTTCTTCCGGTATTCATTTTATCTCGAATCATCTGAATCAAAAAGCTAAATTTAAAGCGGCGGTTGACCATATCACAAAAACCAATTTATCGACCTCTCTCGGAATCGGCGACACGGCACAGGTTCATACTGTTGAACATCTCCTTTCAGCCTTATTCGGGCTGGGGATTGACAACCTGACCATTCAGTTAGATGATCTCGAAGTCCCGATCCTTGACGGAAGCGCCCTCCCCTTTGTGAAGCTTTTACTGGAAGCCGGAACAGTAAGACAAAACCGAAAAAAACCGGTTTTAAAAATTCTCAGAAAAATTACGGTTGAGGAAAATGGAAAGTCTATTGCCGTTCTTCCTCTCGACAGGCTCGCAAACGGGAAACCGCCATTCTCAGGCACAAAAATCTCTTACTTTATTGATTTTAAAAACCCCTTGATCGCACAGCAAAATTACACGATCGACCTTTCACGGGAGAGCTTTATTCAGGAAATCGCTCCGGCCAGAACATTTGGATTTTTAAATGAAGTCGAGGCGTTGCAGAAAAAAGGGCTCATTCAGGGGGGATCGCTTGATAATGCTGTGGTCATCGGGCACCGGGGCATTTTAAATAAGGAAGGTCTCCGCTTCTCCAATGAATTTGTCAGACATAAGATATTAGATTTAATCGGTGATTTTTCACTTCTCGGTTATGCGATCCAGGGGCATATTGTCGCCCGTTGCGCGGGGCATGCGCTCCACGCAAAATTGATGGAAAAAATCCTTGAAGAAAAAGACGCCTCGGAACTGGTTGAAGATTCTCCGCTCCCCCTCTCGTCACCCACTTCTGTTTCTCCCGGAATGACTGCATCCTCTATCGCTTAAATATCGCTTAAACCAAACTAAAAAACCGGATGTTGTTTAAACCACAACTGCGAGGATCCTGGTGTTGCTTAGAACGCAACCGCGATGATCCTGCGAAAAAAAAGCTGGGAGCGGTTAAGGCTCCCAGCAATTAACAAAAAAACTATTTTTTCTTTGTGGTTTTTTTTGCTGCTGCTTTCTTCTTTACTGGTGCCTTTTTTTTCGCGGTAGCCAACGTTAACTCACCCCCTTTCCCTGTAATAGGATTTTCCCCTGCCCAACCTGGTTCAACTATATCGGGGGGCCTTCGTAAAACTCACTCAATGCCCCCCCGTGCCCCCGCGTGAAGCGCCGGCAAAGCCGGTTGCTTCACTGATTTTATTTGGAGCCCGTCAGGAAAAACATCTTCCTGCCCCAAACCCGCGTGAAGCGCCGGCAAAGCCGGTTGCTTCACTTAGTTTGCCGATTCTAAAAACTTTTCGCCTGTGATATCAAACGTGTTAGGCGCTACTTTTTTAAAACGTTTATCCCTGTTTAACGAAATAGAGACGGAGGTCACCGGGGTCTTCCCCCTGATGCGAATCCCCCCTTCAATCAATTTCTGGAAAATCTCTTTGGCATGCATCGGCTTTCCCTTGTCTTTTAAGAGGAGAAATGCCGCCTGGGGCACGCTTAACCCGGCATATTTTGATTTTCCAAAAAGCAAGTCTCTGGCTTCTTCAGTGGTCTCGGCAATAACAGTAATGGAATGTTTAGACGATTTTTCTTTATTGTCAGGAAAGGGAGAATTTGAAAGGTCTTCGGGAGAGATTTTGGCTTTATCGAGTTCAACCCGATATAAGGTTTCGGCAAGCTCAAGATATTTTTTGATCGTGTTGATCTCATCTTCGAGCTTGTCTTTTTTTCTTTGAAGGTCTTGTAATTTGCTTTTATAGGCATTAATTCGCTGTTCCAGGCCGCCAATAATATCTTTAAGCTCTTCCATGAGAAGCACCTTAGCCATCACCTCTATAAAGCATGCTTTCATAATAGCATAGCTATATTGCATTGTCAAATCTTTTTTTTAAAAAATAATGAAATAATTGCTACTATACATTGTATAGAAAACATTCTATCTATATTCATAGCCTGTATATCGTAGGCCTGCTTTAAACGAACACAATCAGAAAATTTGCTTAAATGTTTGTTAATTTTAAGGTTTTGTCTTATAATTGATGCATTCGTAAAAAATCTGAAAAAGCGGTTTTCTGTCATTCCCGTGCAAACGGGAATCCAGTTTTTTCAAGTAGTTATCTACTCCCTGGATTCCCGCTTTCGCGGGAATGACGACTTTTTACGAGACCATCATAATTGGTTTAAATACAAGGGCTTCTATTTGAAATCGATTATTTTAAACATTCCCATTTTACTCCTCCCTTTTCTCATTTTGGTTTCGGGAGGCTGTTCTCCGGCCGACACCCCTCCCCCTCAAATCTCTCTTTTACCATACACTTCAATCACCCGCCATGCTGTTTTTTCATTGAGAGGGATTAAAACGTCCGGAAATGCCGTTTTTATTAACAACCAGTTGGCCGTCCCTTCTGACCCCTATACCTTTTGGAATGCAGAAGTCACACTGGTCGACGGGAGCAATCCCATCACCGTTAAAAGCAGAAATGATTTTGGGAATGAAAGCCCCTCTTTCTCTACCACCGTCACCCTGAATACCACACCTCCCGTACAGCCGGCGATTACCTCATCATTAACGTCCACAATCAGCCCGGTATCGATTTTGGGAACCAAAGAGGCAAATGCCGATGTTTTGTTAAATGGCAAAGAGATTGTCGGGTTTACTTCATCCGCCACCTGGGCTTACAGCTTTTCACCGGCTTCTGCGTCAACCTCTCTTTCTTTTTCTTCTAAAAACCTCCTGGGAGTTGAAAGCGCCGGAATCCCTGCGACCTTAAGCTATACGGGCCCTTTACCTGCTCAGGCTATTCATCTCATAGCCCCGTTGGATGGTGAAACTTTCAAAGGGAGTCCTCTCCTCTTTTCCTGGACCCCTGCAGGCTCGTTCACTTTCCAGATTCAAATCGCCTCTACCCCCGATTTTTCCTCTCCCATTATTGACCAACAGGTCAACCCGCCCTCATACTCTTTTATCACTTTGTCTAACATTTTCTCATTACCTTCAGGGGTCTACTATTGGAGAGCAGGTTATTTTGACTTATCCTCAAACCTCTTTTTTGCCCCTGCCCGTAAATTCTTGTTTGGAAAAGTGACCGGTGATTATAATGGAGATGGCTACGCCGATATTCTTGTCGGCGCTGAAGGGACAACCGGACCGGGCCAGGTGAAATTATTTTTTGGAGGGGTAGGAGCAGCATTTATTCCAAGCCTTAATCCGAATCTCGTATTACAGGGAGAAAATGGGGGAGACCTCTTTGGCTCCGCCATAACCTCCGGCGATTTAAATGACGACGGCTATGACGATATGATCGTTGGCGCTTATCATAATGGCGCCGGAGGGACTCATGCCGGGCGGGTCTACATCTATTATGGCGGCCCGGGCCTCCATAACACCCCGGATATCATCCTGACCGGGTTTGCGGCGGGAGAGCAGTTCGGAGTCTCCGTTTCGTCGGGAAAAGATATCAACCGCGACGGCTATGACGACCTGCTGGTCGGAGCCAATTTAAACAGCGTGAAAGGAGACCAACAGGGGAGAGCCTATCTCTTTTTCGGGGGAGCGACAATCTCTCATTATCCTGACAGGGTCTTTAACGGAGAAAATCCGGGAGACCATTTCGGGATTTCGGTCAATCTGGCGGGAGATATCAATGGCGACGGTTATGCCGACTTTTTAATCGGAGCCGGCGGAGACGGAAGCGCCTCCCACACCGGAAAAGCCTATCTTTATGATGGGGAGACCGGCCCGGAGAGCCAGGGCCGAATGATCTTCTCAGGCAATAGCCTGGGAGATGCTTTTGGCCGGATGGTGGCCGGAGTGAAAGATGTCGACGGCGACGGGTATGATGATTTTTTAATCGGCGCCCCCAATCATCTCTCTCTGGACGGCCTCTCTCCGCACGCCGGAGATGCCTATCTCTATCAGGGCGGACCTATACTATCCCCCACTTCATTGCCGGCCCTGACGCTGAGAGGGAATGGCACCAATGCCTCGCTCGGTTTTTCAGCCACTTCGATTGGGGATCTTTATCCAAAAGACGGGTATGCCGATTATGTGGTGGGGGCTTACGGAGGCTCTACCGAAGCGGGAAGCTGTATCACCCCAAACGGGGGAAACTGCGCCGGGCGGGCTGAAGTGTTCCAGGGTAGCTCTGCTATCTCCTCAAATACGCCGTTTCTTAGCCTCTATTCCGGAAACACAGGGAGCAATGAAGGGTTCGGCATCTCTCTCTCATCTCCCGGGGATGTTAACGGGGATGGTTTTGCAGACCTGATAGCCGGCGCGATGTGGGCTGATCAATCAGACGGAAGGGCCTATTATTATAACGGCAGGTTTTTATCCACCTCACCTGATCGGATTCTGTCTGGAACATTAAGTTCTAGCGAAGGGTTTGGTGTAGCTGTTCATTAGTTTTAAAAGCTATCCTTTTTTGGCAAAGGTTTTCCAGAGAAACCTCAACTCCTCCCCCTTCATCCAGTATTGGAGAAAAAGATAGCTGGCGATACTCCCGAAAATCGCCAGGACGAGATAAAAGATCTTTTCGAAATTCTCCCCTTTCATCAGCCAGATCCCCATATCATTGACCCCGTAACAGATCAAAAAGATGGCGAGAGACGACGCCATGACCTTGAGATGAGAATCCAGAATTCTTCTCCCCTCCAGCGGTCCGAGACGCTTTCTTAAAATCCAGATCAGCGCCCCGAGATTCAGCATCGAAGAGAGGGCCGTGGCCAGGGCAAGACCCCCATGTTTTAAAGGCCCCATTAAAATCAGGCTCAGGACGATATTGGCAAGGAGCGATACCATGGCGATTTTAACGGGGGTTTTCGTATCCTGCAGGGCATAAAAAGCAGGAATCACAATCCGGACTCCCGCAAAGGCCCAGAGGCCAAAGGAATAAAAAAGAACGGCATCCGCCGTCCCCTGGGTGGCGGCGTAGGTAAAATCTCCATGCTGAAAAAAGATCTGGATAATCGGAACCCTTAAAAAAATCAGCCCGATCATCGCCGGAAACGAAATAAAAAAGACCAGCCGGAGTCCGAAAGAGACGCTTTCTTTCAGCCCCTGCATATCTTTTTTGGCCGCCTGTGCCGAGAGGGAAGGCAAGATCGCCGTCGCAATGGCGATGGCAAATATTCCGAGCGGAAAATGGATCAGCCGGATGCCATAATAAAGGTAGGTGACGCTCCCTTCGGCCAGCAAAGAGGCAAAGTAGGTATTCACCAGCAGATTAATCTGCGCCACAGAAAGGCCGAGAAGGGTCGGCAAAATGAGGGTAAAGATCTTTTTCACCCCCGGGTCGTTGATCCGGAAATTCAGCTTGAAAAAAAGCCCCTGTTTATAAAGGGTCGGGAGCTGGAAAAGAAACTGAGCCATCCCCCCCAGGGTCACGGCGATGGCAATTCCGACAATCGGGTCTTTTAAAAACCAGGTTAAAATAAAGATGCTCGCGATGATGACGAAATTATCGACCGCCGGAGCGAGCGCCGGAATTCCAAAAGAACGGATCGAATTCAAGACCCCCATGGTAAGCGCCGCAAGTCCGATAAATAATAGATAAGGAAACATGATCCGGGTCAGATAAATGGTCAGGTCGAGCTTTCCCCCTTCGTGGGTGAATCCGGGAGCAATCAGAGGGACGATGGTAGCTGAAAAAAGAATGCCGAGGGCGCAAACCAGAAGGAGAATGCCGAGTAAAACGGTAAAGACCTTGCAGGCCAGCTCCCAGGCTTCCTGCTTTGAACGGGCGGTCCAGTATTCGGTAAAGACGGGAATAAAGCCGGCCGACATCGAACCTTCGGCCAGGAGTTCTCTTAAGAGGTTGGGAATCCGATAGGCGACATAAAAGGCGTCGGTCGCCAGGCCGGCGCCGAGGCGGGCAACCACCATATCTCTGATCAACCCCAGAATCCGGCTGGTCAGGGTTGCCAGGCCGATTTTCCCCGCCGCCCGGGTTATCTTTTTGGTTTCACTCATCCTGTTTGGAGGGCGGCCTGATCATATTTATAAGCCAGATAAGGGTCCCACATCGCGCCGGTTGCGCTCATGGAGGCATTAACCCCCGCTTTTTCGTAGGCCAGGATATCTTCAACCGTCATGATCCCCCCCACGCCGATAACCGAAAAATCGAGCTTTTCACGCCGGCGGATCTCGACGATTTTTTCAGACTGCTTAAGGCCGCAGTCCCGGATTGCCGCTCCGCAGACCCCCGATTGAAGCCTTCCCGGACCCGGAAGGGCCTGGCTCCCGCCGGGGCCGACGACTTTAAACGGAAGGGTGTTGATGCTCGAAACCCCCTCGACATAAGGCGCGTTGGCCAGAATGACTTTTTCAAGAACCCGCGTGTCGGAAATATACCCCATTTTAATGATCAGGGGGGTCCCCCGAAGGGCCTGATGGACTTTTTTGGAGATTGCCGAAGAGGCCCCCGGATCGGAATAGAGGCTCCCCTCTCCGGTGACGACATTGGGGCATGACAGGTTGATTTCGACCATATCGGCGCCCGCTTCTTTTGCCATCAGCGCCCCTTTCACATAATCTTCGGCAAGGTCTTTCCCTTTTTGCGGGGTCCCCACGATGCTGATGATAAAAACCTGCCCCGGGTCTAAAAAAGATTTGGCTTTTTGAGCATCTTCCTGCCAGACGGCAGGCTCTCTGGAGGGCATTCCGAAAGAATTGGTAATTGAAACAGGGAGCGTCTTTCCCCCCTTTTCCCGGGGCTCCGCGGCCACCAGCGTAGTCCCGAAATCTTTTTCTTCAAGCTGGCCGGAGATATTCAGGATCAGACAGTTGGGAGCGGGATGGGCAGGATAAGGGAGCGTCCTGACCGTTTTATAGACCAGGAGGTCAAAACCGAGCTTTGCGTAGAGCGCTATCCATTTTGAATTCAATAAAGGGCCGGCGGGGACGCCGAAACAGGAATGGACCTTGAACCCCATGAAATCCCGGAGAGGCTTTTGCTCCCTTTTCGGGAATACCCCTTTAAAAAAGGGACCTTCCTGGTAATTTTCTTCGTACGAACGGCCGATTTGATAGGTGGGAGGAACTTTTTCTTTTAATGTCAACTCTTGCGGCTTCATTTTGCCGGAAAGTATATCACAGGCCCCCTTCCCGACCAAGATTAAAAGACTTTCCGATTAAAAGACTTTCTGCCGGGAAAAAGGGGAGAAAAAAGGTTGTAATTTAAAAGAGGATCTGGTATAAATAACCCTTTATTTATTTACTTAAACAGGTAAACTTAAACAGGTAAAAAAGGAATTCCAATGCCCATACATCGCGACGCCATTAAAAAAGAACGCCAGACCAAAAGAAAAAATGAGCGGAACAGAAGAATTATCTCTTCTTTAAAAACGGCCTCCAAAAAGGTTTTGACCGCGGTTGACTCGCAAAACAAAGAGGAAGCAAAGACTGCCCTGCTGGAAGTCACCTCCATGTTCGATAGCGCCGCCAGCAAAGGGGTCGTCCATCACAGCACCGCCGGAAGAAGAGTTTCAAGAATGACCCTGAAGGTCAACCAGATCGCCTCCAAATAACACACATACCCGACAGGCTCAGAGGTTCTGAATCACCTCTGAGCTATACATCCGCTTCCCCTCGCACAAATCAAGAATAAGCGCCTCCATCACCCGATCGGGGGGTCTCACATTGTTTTTTAGCTGAAAGTCTGCCTCCAGAAAGAGAGAAAACGCCGCGGCGACCTCCCTTTGCGAATAAAGGGTCGAATGTTTCAGAATGTCAGAAAGATAAAACTCCGGTATTCCGAGGCTTTTTGAAATTTCTCCTTTCGAAAACCCCGAAGCCTTGCATTCCCCCAGTTTTAGAAGGTTTCTGAAATGGCGCAAAAGCATCGCCAGCAAGACCAGCGGCTGCTGCCCTTCCTCGAGAAGGCTGGCAAGGAGGACCAGCGCCCGGCTCCGGTTTTTGCTTCCGGTCTCATTCACCAGATCAAAGACCGAATAGCTCCTCTGCCCCTTCGTTAGCGCTTCGCAGTCCTCAAAGGAGATCCGTTTTTTTTCTCCGGCATACGCTTTTAACTTTTCAATCTCCATGGAGAGTTTTGAAAGGTCGGCGCCGAATTCCAGCTTTAACCAGGCCGCGGCATTTTCTTCAATCTCAAAACCGGCTTCTTTGACCCGGTTCCTGATCCAGGGGCCGACCTGGTTTTCATACAACCTCTGGCAGGAGATCACCTTCCCTTTTTCCTTGAGCCGGATAAAAAAGGTTTTCCTCATATCCGCCTTCGGAGCGGCAAAGACCAGGCAGGTGGAAGGGGCCGGCCCGTTGATATAAGGGATCAGCTTTTCCAGTTCTTTGGCAGGGATCAGGTCGGCCTCTTTCACAATGACCAGCCGCCTGTCGGAAAGAAAGGGGAACGTTTGGACCGCCGTCAGGATCTCATCGGCCAATGCCGCCGATCCATAAAAAAGGTTAAAATTAAAGTCCGCCGCGGAAGGATCGACAACCCTCTCTCTTATTTTTTCCAGCCAGCCGGCCATGAGGAGCTCTTCTTCTCCGGTGATTAAAATCAGAGGACCGAAGGCTTCCGCTTTTTTACTTTTGTGAGATTCCGCGTCTTTCATCATTTACCTGTAGAGGTTAAGAATATCGCTTAAGGTATCTTCCGCAAGGACTTTGCTCGCTTCGTCAATCGCGCGGTCAAGCGCCGCGCGGTTTAACGACGAGTCGACATTCACATAGTAGTCGGCCGCTCCGGGATTTATCGATTTTTGCCAGAGAATTTTTTCAGACCGGGCGTCTTTGAGCGCCATCCGCAGTACCAGTGAAATCCGGTATTCCAGCGCGACATTCTGGATGTCAAACGAGAGAGGGGTCTGTCCGAAAGAAACGACCTCTCCTTCGAGGACCATGTCGGATTCGCTCCTGGAAGAGACCAGTTTCAAATGCCCGTCCATAATGACCTGCTGGCGGAAACGGCGGGTCACGGTATTTTCAATGAGCGGTTCGTAGGTTTTGTTGGCAAAGACGGGAATGGAAATTCTGGACAGCCTTTGCGGCCCCCCTTCGCTCTCTTTTTTGATGAGACTGGAGGGGGGGGATTTTTCCAGAGAGGCCTGATAACCACAGCCTCCCAGGAATAAAAGGAACAGAAATCCGGCGGCCATCCGGTTAACCGGCGACAATATTGACCAGCTTCTTCTCGACATAGATCACCTTCTGGATTCTTTTATCCTGAATCCATTCTTTAATTTTAGGGTCATTGAGGGCGTTTTGCTTGATCGATTCTCCGTCTGAATGATAGGGAACCTGGAGTTTTCCCCGGAGTTTTCCGTTGACCTGAATGACGATCACCATCTCATCGGCAATCAGTTCTTCCGGATTAAAAGCGGGCCATGGCCGGACGACTCGCGGGTCGTAAATGGGGGTCTTCTCTCCCAGGCTTTCCCATAACTCTTCGGCAATGTGAGGTGCAAAAGGAGATAAAAGAAGGACAAAGTTTTCAAGCACGAACTTCAACGCCCCCGGCTCAATCTCCTCCGGCCGGGAGACATAATCGGCCACGGCGTTAAACAGCTCCATTAAAGCGGCCACCGCGGTGTTAAAATGAAAATCTTTTTCCATATCTTCGGTGATCTTTTTGATCGTTTGATGGGTCTTTCTTAAGAGGGCTTTTCCTTCGGCCCGGCTTGCTCGCGGGGAGGAGACCGTCTTTTTAAAAAGCTCATGAAAGACGGCGTAAAGGTTCCAGACCTTGTTTAAAAACCGGTAAGATCCCTCGACCCCCTGGTCGTTCCAATCGAGGTCTTTTTCGGGAGGAG
>JACQBY010000166.1 GCA_016201875.1 Nitrospirota bacterium | reverse complement strand
TAAGCGCCAAGATTTTTTGCCTCGATCAGCGGGGTCATTCCGGCATGCCGGCCGATGGTGGCTTCTCCCTCGACCGGAAGAAGGTCAATATACCGCCAGAGGCTCATCGGCCCGGCTTTGATCTTTTCCTTTGAAAAATGTCTTTTGATCCAGTCGTAGTTGTAGTCGACTTCGAGAGGGCCAAAGCAGAATTCACAGACATGAATGGCTTTGGCGGGATAGCTTTTTGCGCACTCCCGGCATTTTAAACCTTTAATTTTCATTAAATTTTACACACTTTTTGTTCAGTTTCAATTAACTGGCTGATTTCCGGCTTCTCTCCGCAAAGGGGGCACTTTGGATTTTTATGAACGCGGACTTTCCGGAATCTCATTTGCAGGGCGTCATGGGTCATGATCTGATCGGTCAATAGATTCCCCGCGCCTAAAATGATTTTAAACGCTTCGGTGGCCTGCAGGGTGCCAATGACCCCCGCCAGACCCCCCAGAACTCCGGCTTCCTGACAGGAGGGGATCAGCCCTTCCGGCGGGGGTTCTTTAAAAACGCAGCGATAGCAGGCTGTCTTTCCGGGGAGAATGGTCATCATCTGGCCGGAAAAACGGAGGATCCCTCCATGGACGAGCGGCTTGCGGGCGAAATAGGCGGCGTCGTTAATGAGAAATTTACTGCTGAAACTGTCGGTGCCGTCGAGAATGACATCATACGCTTTAAAAAGATCGATGGCATTTTTTGCCGTGACACGCTCATGATAGGCGATGACTTTGACATCGGGGTTGATATCCTCTATTTTTCTTTTTGCCGACAGGACCTTGGGGGTATTGATATCTGAAGTATGATGGATGACCTGCCGCTGTAAATTGCTCAGATCGACGGAATCGCCGTCGATGATCCCGATGGTCCCGACCCCTCCTGCGCCAAGATAAAGACCCGCCGGCGAGCCTAATCCTCCGGCTCCGATGATCAATACCTTTGCCTCTGAAATTTTGATCTGTCCCTTTCCGCCAACCTCTGGAAGGAGAATGTGGCGGCTGTATCTTTTGATCTGATCTTCAGTAAATTCAAACATTCAGATGTCTCTTCAACCAATAAGGATGATTTAAATATTAAAAAATTTTTCCATGCTGATATAGCGTTCACCGGTGTCGCATAAGATGGTCACAATGTTTTTATTCGGCCCGATTTCACGCGCTACCTGAAGCGCGGCGAAGACATTGGCTCCCGCGGAGATCCCCACCAGCATTCCTTCTTCTTTTGCCAGCCGTTTTGACGTTCTGTAAGCGTCGTCATCCGATACCGTGATCACCCGGTCGAGGATCTTACGGTTTAAAACAGGAGGGATAAATCCTGCCCCGATCCCTTGAATTTTATGGGGGCCTGAGATTCCTCCTGAAAGAATGGCCGAGGTGGCCGGTTCAACCGCAATGACCTGGATCTTCGGGTTTTTGGTTTTGAAAACTTCGCCCACGCCGGTGATTGTTCCGCCTGTTCCCACTCCGGCGACAAAGGCGTCGATCTGCCCGTCCATATCGTTCCAGATCTCGATGGCGGTAGTTTTTCTGTGAATATCCGGGTTTGCGCTGTTCGCAAATTGATTGGGCATGAAATAGTCGGGATTTTTACCCAGAATTTCCTGCGCTTCTTTGAGCGAACCCTGCATCCCTTCGTAGGCGGGGGTGAGAATAAGCTCCGCTCCGTAAGAGCTTAATAAGCTGACTCTCTCCTGGCTCATGCTCTCGGGCATGACCAGAATGACTTTGTATCCTCTTACCGCCGCAATCAGGGCCAGACCGATCCCCGTATTTCCGCTGGTCGGCTCAAGAATGGTCCCGCCCGGTTTCAATAACCCTTTTTTTTCAGCTTCGTTAATCATGTTTAAGCAGATCCGGTCCTTGATGCTTCCGCCGGGATTCATATACTCTGCTTTTCCGAAAACAGTCCCTTTCCCCTTTTCGCTCAGATGATTGAGTCGGATCAGGGGGGTGTTCCCGATGGCCAGAGTGACGTCGGGACTGAAAGATGGTTTCATCTGCCTCCTCCCATGTAAAACAGGAATTCAAGAATATCCCCTTCTTTAAGAGAAGAGGTTTCAAACTCGTTCCTGTCGAGGATTTTTGAGTTTAACTCGACAGAAACCATCCGCGGCTCTATTTTTTTTGAAAGAAGAAGATCCTGAACCGTTCCGGTTTCAAATTCTTCGAATTTTCCATTTATTTTTAACCGCATTGAAAGCGCTCCAGGAATAAAAAAAGGCCTTCACCGGCCCGGAACCATAGAAAAAATAAAAAACAAAATTATCTTTAAAATTATCAAAAGAATGCTCTTATTGTCAAGGTCTTTCCCGATTTAAAAAACCTTCCGAATAGATAAAATGTCGGAATTTTCGTCTAAAATCAGCCGGTTATCTTGTTGAAAGACCCGGTTGCGGGTGTTTTCTGGAGTCAACCAGCCGGTTTGACAAAAGAGAGGTTCTATGTAACCTTATTTAAAATAACCCTTTTTAAAAACAACCACTGTGTTTTCAATGAGATTTAAGACCTCCATCACTGATAAATTGTTCCTGAGCTATATTTTTCTGATCATTTTTAATATTGTGATCGGGACTTACGCTATCGTCAAATTAGACCTGCTAAAAAGTTCAAGCGATCAAATGATCAATACCGGCGTCCCCCTCCTTTATTTTACTGAGAAATTAATGGAATGCGTCTCTGCCCAGGGCCAGCTGGAAAAACGGTATTTGATCTTAAAAACAGAGCTCGGTCAGGGTCAGTTTATTGCCAGAGGGGAGGAATTTAAAAATTATCTGGCTGAAATGCGGGGAAAAGGAGTGGATGAGGAGATCAACGCCATCGGCAGGGTCTACGGCCAGTACCTTAATCTCTTTCCGCTTGCTATAAAAGAGAGGGATCTGAATCAGGCGCGGTTCCTCCAATATCAGAAACAGATGAATTCCACTCATGATGTAACGGTAAAATTGATTCAAAGCCTGAAAGGGTCTTTAATGGATGGAGAAAAAGATCAACTGTTTCATTTGAACACGATGAATCAGCGCTCCCTTTATACCCTGGTTATTTTATGCGTGGCCGGGTTGATCCTGGGGCTGGGGTTTGCCTTTTTGGTGACCTCCTATTTTACAAGGGCCATTGAAAAAATCAAACAGACCACGCAGATGATTTCAAAAGGGAAGTATGACCAGTTTCCCGCATTTTTATCCGAGGATGAGATGGGGGAATTAACCGAGTCGTTTAAGTCGATGGGAAAACGTTTAAAAGAGCTCGAGGCCCTTAATCTTGATGCCAATCCGCTCAGCAGACTGCCGGGGAATCTTGCCATTGAAAGAGAGCTCCTGAAACGGATTCAAAATCAGATGCCCCTTGCTTTTTGTCTCCTGGATCTCGATAATTTTAAAGCTTACGGGGATACTTACGGGTATGCAAGGGGGGGCGAGGTTTTAACGGTTGTCGCCGGGATTCTGATGCAAACGGTGCAGT
>JACQBY010000016.1 GCA_016201875.1 Nitrospirota bacterium | reverse complement strand
TTACGAAGGCCCCCAAATATAGGATAGATAGATGAGCAAAGTGAGGCAACTGGCTTTGCCAGTGCGGAACGCGGGGATTGGGGGCATTGAGTGTTTTTTACGAAGGCCCCCAAATATAGATAGATGAAAAAAAGAGTATTAAGCGGGATGCAGCCGAGCGGGAGACTCCATCTGGGGAATCTTTTCGGGGCGCTTGAAAACTGGAAGAAACTCCAGGATGAGTATGACTCTTATTTTTTTGTGGCCGATTGGCATGCCCTTTCAACCGGTTATGAGGATACCGGCTCCATCCGGCGATATGCGTTTGAAATGGTAGTGGACTGGCTGGCGGCCGGGATAGACCCGAAAAAAGCGACAATTTTTGTCCAGTCCCGCGTCAAAGACCATGCGGTCCTCCATCTCCTTCTTTCGATGATCACTCCGGTCTCATGGCTTGAGCGGGTGCCGACGTATAAAGACCAGCAGACGCAGCTTTCAGGAAAAGACCTTTCCACCTACGGTTTTCTGGGATACCCGGTTTTACAGGCGGCCGACATTCTGATCTATCGCGCCGATTTTGTTCCGGTAGGAATCGATCAGCTTCCCCATCTGGAGCTTACCCGTGAAATCGCCAGAAGATTTAATACTGTTTTTAAAACAACGCTCTTTCCGGAACCGGCCCATTTATTGACGCCATTCCCGAAATTGACCGGGCTGGATGGTAGAAAAATGAGTAAAAGCTATCAGAATGCCATCTACCTTTCAGACTCCGAAAAAGAGGTCTGGGAAAAGCTCCGGACCATGGTGACCGATCCGGCCAGACAGCGGAGAACTGACGCCGGAAATCCCGACGTCTGCCCGGCATTTGATCTTCATAAGGTTTTTACTCAAAAAGGTAAACTCCCCGAAATCGATCAGGGTTGCCGGATGGCGGGAATCGGATGTATCGACTGCAAGAAGATATTGAATGAATCGCTCAAAGGCGTCCTCGATCCCATCCGTGAAGAACGGGAAAAGTTAATCGGCCAAAAAGATAAAATTAACGCGATCATGGAGACTGGCTCCCAATCGGCTTCAAAAGAAGCAGACAAGACCCTGGAATTAGTAAAAGAAGCGATGAAAATCTAAAATAATGGTCTCGTAAAAAGTCTGAAAAAGCGTTTTTCTGTCATTCCCGTGCAAACGGGAATCCAGTTTTTTCAAGTAGTTATGTACTCTCTAGATTCCCGCTTTCGCGGGAATGACGACTTTTTACGAGACCCTCTAAAATGATTTCCGGAAGGAAACTCCATTGTTCTACCCCTGGGGGACTCTTTTTTTTATACACGATATATAGTATAGTTTCCCTTGATTATTTAGCGAAATCTTGATATAAAAATCAAAGGATTGAATCGGGGATTTTTATTTTGGAACAGTTTGAAGAAAATAATGAACCGGGCTATTCGGTCAAGCTCGACGTTTTTGAAGGCCCGCTTGATCTCCTTCTCCACCTTATAAAGAAACATCAGCTCAATATCTATGATATTCCGATTGCTCTGATCACCCGGCAATATCTTGAATATCTGGAGTTGATGAAAACATTGAATTTAAGCATCGCCGGGGATTTTCTGGTGATTGCCGCCACCCTGATTCATATTAAATCAAAAATGCTTCTTCCACCGGAAGAGAACCCGAACCCTGAAGAGGATGAAGGGGACCCGAGGGAAGAGCTGGTGACCCGGCTACTTGAATATAAAAAATTCAAAGAGGCGAGCGGTCATTTTGAAGAACGGGAGTCGTTCTGGGTTGAAGTTTTCAGGAGAAGAGCTCCGGAGGAGTCTGACCCGGTTAACGAAGAGTTTGTTTTTACCGATCTGAATCTGTTTGATCTGGTCGACGCCCTTCAAAAGGTCATTATCCGGCTTCCTGAAAAAAGCATCCTTGAAATTACGCAGGATAATTTATCTGTTGCCGATAGAATTAATTCTTTACTTGAGTTTCTTGAAAATAAAGAGAGCGCTTCATTTTTCGAGCTTTTTGAAAGAGACCAGACGCGGGGAATGGTGGTCGTGACCTTTCTTGCGTTGCTTGAATTATGCAGATTAAGGCTGGTGCAGATTCAGCAGGTCGAAGAACTTGGGGCCATCCGGATCAGAAAATTGCTCTCCAATACGGTTAAAGAGGAGGTCATCGATGGAAATTCATGAACTCGCCCAAATTATAGAATCTCTCCTTTTTGTTTCGCAGGATCCTCTGCCGATAGATCGGATCAAAGAGGTGACGGGAGAAAAAAAGGAAAATATTCTTGAAGCGATAGAGCTTCTGAAATCCGATATTAAATCGCAAGACCGCGCCCTTTGTCTGGCTGAGCTTGCCGGCGGATACCAGTTGGTGACGCGGCCGGAAAACGCCCCCTGGATTAAAAAACTATTGACGGTCAAAACGACCGGAAAGTTATCCCGGCCGGGCCTTGAGACATTGGCGATTATCGCCTATAAACAGCCGATTACCAGGGCCGAAGTCGAGGCGATTCGGGGCGTTGACAGCGGAGGGGTGATCCGTACCCTCCTTGAAAGAAGATTGGTCAAAATTGCCGGGAGAAAAGAGATGCCCGGAAAGCCGATTTTATACAGCACCACCAGGGAATTCCTCGAATACTTCGGACTGAACCAGCTTTCTGACCTCCCCACGCTTAAAGAATTCAAAGAAGCTTTTCCTCTCGCAGAACCTGAATTTGTCGACACCCCCCAAGAGGCTAACGGTGCTGTGGCCGAAGAGGCGCTCTCAGATCATTCTCCCGAGGTCGAGGTGGTCGTTTCCGAATCAAACCAGAATTAGATTCTTACGGATAGAAGATGCCGAAATATCAGTACCATATTTTCACCTGTCTCAACGAACGGGCCGCTGATGATCCGAAAGGTTCCTGTCGCGCCAGCGGGGCGAAAGAAATACAGGACCTTTTCAAAAAAGAGGTCAAGGCACGGGGATTGACACAGACCGTCCGGGCAAACAAAGCAGGATGCCTTGATGAATGCGCGAGCGGTCCGGTCGTTGTGATTTACCCCGAAGGGGTATGGTATTCGGTCAAAAACAAAGAAGATGTCCTCGAAATCATGAACCGCCATATTGAAAAAGGGGAGATCGTCACACGTCTTCTGATAAAGGAATAGAAGAAGGAATAGCCCTTTTTCAACAGACCCTCCATCAATATCT
>JACQBY010000178.1 GCA_016201875.1 Nitrospirota bacterium | reverse complement strand
ATGAACAGGACTTATCTCCTCCCGCCACAAGCGTCGCGGCGGTGCAATCATAGACCCCGTCATAAGTAAACTTTTTGGCGGTCTCCTCACATCCCCCTTTGCAGATGATTTTGGCGACCAATCGTTCTTCGGCTCCTGCGCTGTCCAGTTCTATCCCCATCACCGAGGCGACGTTTTTCGCCGTTGCTGCTCCTCCGACGGTACATCCTGTGAGGGGCGCCTCGCCGGCAACCACTGCGGTTGCAAACGGCTTACATCCCGGGTAACCGCATGCTCCGCACTGAGCATGAGGAAGAACGTCATCTATTTTTTCAATTCTCGGATCTCTATCAACATGAAATTTCCTGGCCGCGAATCCCAACCCATAGCTGGAGACGATTCCAAGACCGCCCATGGTCAACAATTCCATAATCATAAACCGTTTACCCCCTTATTCCCTAATGAGTCCGGAGAATCCCATAAAAGCCAGGGCAAGGATTCCGGTGGTAATCAATGAAATGGCCGCTCCCTGAAAAACTCTTGGAATTTTCGCAAAAGCAAGGTTTTCTCTGATGGTTGAAATAATCATTAAGGCAAGATAAAAACCGGCTGGAGCCCCAATGGCATAAACCAGCGTCTCCCAGAAATCAAACCCTTTGTTCATGATTAAAAGAGGAACCGCAAGAACCGCGCAGTTGGTCGTGATTAAGGGGAGATAGATCCCCAGGGACTGATAAAGAGCGGGGGTCGTCTTTTCCATAATCATTTCAGACAATTGAACAAGCGCCGCGATAATCAAAATAAAAATCACTGTCCGAAGGTAGGTGATGTGAAGCGGGCTCAGCACATAAAGATCAATAAACCAGGCCATTAATGACGCCACCGTAATCACGAACATGGTCGCCATCCCCATACCCACCGAGTTTTCAACTTTCTTGGTCACCCCGATAAAAGGGCATAACCCTAAAATTTTGGTGAGCACATAGTTATTGACAACCAGGGTGCTCATGAATAACAACACTAATTCACTCATGACTTACTCCTCATTTTAATGACCGCCTTAATGACAGCCGACTTCGGTTGAGGTCATCTTCTTGCTCCCTGTAAATTGGTTAAAAAATCCGGTTAAGAGTCCAAGAAGGATAAATGAACCGGCAGGGAGGATAAAAACAATCATCGGAATATAGTTTTCGCCAAAAATACTGGCCCCCCAGACCGTCCCATTCCCGAAAATTTCACGGATCGTCCCGAGCACGGTCAGCGTCAGGAGATAACCCAATCCCATGCCTAACCCATCCATGATTGAACGATCGACCGGATTTCGGGCGGCAAATGCTTCCGCGCGGGCTAAAATAATACAATTGGCCACAATCAGAGGGATAAAGATTCCGAGCGATTCATAGAGGACCGGCGTATAGGCGGCCATCGTGAGATCGGTCAGCGTGACAAACCCGGCAATAATAACGATAAACGCGGGAATTCTCACTTTTCCCGGAATCACTTTTCTCAAGGCGGAAATCAACCCATTGGAACCTGTCAGCACAAAGAGGCCCGCGCACCCCATTCCCAACCCATTTTGGGTGGATGTGGTGATGGCCAGGGTTGAAC
The DNA here is from genome assembly GCA_016201875.1 of Nitrospirota bacterium. Taxonomy (GTDB): domain Bacteria; phylum Nitrospirota; class Nitrospiria; order JACQBW01; family JACQBW01; genus JACQBY01. The sequence goes on along the minus strand of JACQBY010000178.1, from coordinate 3,711 downwards.
AGAGGCCCAGGACTAATTTTAAAACAGGGTTCTCTGACCAGAGTCCATTCATGAAATCTGACCAGAGATATTTGTACTTCTCCAGGGAAAAACCGGGCACCTGAATGCCGGGTTGAACATCTGCAATTTCAGCGGCCATTTTATTAATCTCTGCCATGACTCAATCTCCCTAAAAACCGGCTAAATAAATCATTTTCATCGTTAAAACCCCCTGCAAATCACTTAAACTTTCATTATGGTTAAGGATAGCACCCGACTCCTTTTCAAGTCAAATCGGCAAAATTCTTTTTTTACGATTTTGAGGAGGCCCTTTCATAAATTTTCAAACCTTCTCTCACCGCCTTGACCACAGCTCTTGGCGTAATAGTCGCTCCGGAAAACTGATCGATACCCCCTCCATCTTTTTTCACATCAAGAAAGGGGATCCCTTTATCGGTCTTTGATTCAAGCGATTTTCCTTTAAACTCCGACCGCCATTTTTCTTTGAGAATTTTGTCTCCCAGTCCCGGAGTCTCTTTCTGGCTGATGATTTCAATCCCCGTAATGGTTTTATCGGGAGCCACGCCCATCATGATTTCGATGTCCCCGGAATATCCATCATGGGCAATGATTGAAAATGCCGTGCCGACCAGCTGACCCTCTTTTTTCCCATGGTATAGGATCACCTTGACCGGGTTTCCCCTCCGGTCTTTTCCCCCGTCGATTTCAATGTAATCTTTATCGATCTCATTGTCCGTCGGAGGGAGAACCGATTTTAACGAACGGATCTTCTTTTCACGTTTCTGTTTTTCAATCGTATCCCTGGTAAAGGCATAGATACCTCCCAGGATTAAAGCCGTCCCGAGACAAACTGCGGTTAAGGCGATGACAAGCTTATTGATTCCCTTCACTTTATTTGGCTCCATATAATCTGGGTTGAATATACCGGTCGATCATCGGCGTAAAGGCGTTCATCAACAGAATAGCAAAAGAAACACCTTCCGGATAACCGCCCCACATCCGAATAATAATGCTTAATAACCCGCACCCGGCCCCAAAGACAAGCTGTCCTTTGGGGGTGTTCGGACAGGTCACCATATCTGTCGCCATAAATATCGCCCCGATCAGGAGCCCCCCCGAAAGAACATGAAACAGCGGGTTGGCGTAATGGGACGGATCGATGAGCCAGAAAAGGCCGCTGAAAGCAAAGACCGTTCCGATCATTGAAACCGGAATATGCCAGGTAATGTAGTGTTTGTAGAGGAGATAGAGCCCCCCCAAAATCAACAAAAGCTCGGACGTCTCTCCCAGACTCCCCATGGTGTTTCCGGTAAACATACTCCAGAACTGATGTGTCGCCAGATCAGGGACCGGCTTATGGGATAACCGTGCGATCTGGACTTCTCCCAGGGGGGTCGCTCCGGTGACCACATCGACGCCGGACAAGATCGGATGGATCGTCTCCCAGGTCGTCATCTGAAGCGGAAAACCGATCAGTAACACCACCCTTCCCACCAGCGCGGGGTTAAAGGGGTTGTACCCGAGGCCTCCGTAAATCTGCTTTCCGATGGCAATGGCAAAAAAAGAGCCGAATGCGGTCACCCACCAGGGGCATCCGGGAGGAAGGGTCATCGCCAGAAGTAAAGCAGTTAAGATGGCGCTTCCGTCAGAAATGGTCAGCTTTTGCTTGATCACCTTCTGCATGGCGGCTTCGGTGATCAATGCCGTTGCTATCGAAATAAGGATCACCTGAATGGCGCTCCAGCCGAATAAATAGATTCCGGCCAGCGCCGAAGGGACCAGCGCGGCGATCACCGAATACATGATCCTGTTGACGCTTGTCTCTGTCCGGACATGAGGCCAGATCCCAAGGACCATCTCTTTATCGGCCGGTTTGGCTTTGGCAGGAGGAGCCGGAGCGGGAGGTACGGGATTCGAGTCAGACTTTAATTCTTTGACATCTTCAGACATAAGACCTGTTCCGTTGAATTTTTATTTTTATTAAGATAGGCTATTTGAAATCATCCGGCGTTAACTGACCATGACCACTTTTTTCTTACTGGAAGCCAGGTCCATTTTAATATGCCGGATCTGATGGACAATCGGCCTGCGGGAAGGGCAGACATAAGAGCAACATCCGCATTCGATACAGGCAAGGGGATGATATTTTTTAGCTTCGGTAAAATTTAACACCTCGGCGGTCACCGAGAGCATATTGGGGAGGAGCCCTATCGGACAGGCTTCGATGCAGGCACAGCACCGGATACAGGCGCGGCTTTCTTCGATCGAGACCTCCTCTTTGGGAAAGACCAGTATCCCGCCGGTCCCCTTGACGATCGGGACATCGAGCGTATACTGGGCAGGCCCCATCATCGGGCCTCCCAGGATCACTTTGCCCGGTTCCCCCGCAAATCCCCCGCAGAAATTAAGGATGTCGCGCACCAGGGTCCCGATCCGGACTCTCAGGTTCTTCGGTTGAACCACCCCTCTGCCGGTAATGGTGATGATCCGGTCAATCAACGGACGGCCATAACGGACGGCCTCGTAAATGGCGGCGGCTGTTCCAACATTCTGAACCACCAGTCCCAGATCCATCGGAAGCCCTCCGTTAGGGACCTCCCGGCCTAAAATCGCCTGGATCAGCTGTTTTTCGCCCCCCTGGGGGTATTTGGTCTCCAGTTCCACGACCCGGGTTTCAACCAGCCGGGAACCCTCTTGTTTGACCGCCTCCTCCATGATCCAAAGAGCGTCGGGCTTATTATCTTCGATGCCGATATACGCTTTTTGAACGCCGAGAATACGGGTCAATATTTTCAACCCCTCGATCACTTCTTTCGTCTGTTCAACCATTAAACGGTGGTCCGCCGTCAAATAAGGCTCGCACTCGACGCCGTTTAAAATCAGGGTGTGAATTTTCTTGTCTTTCGGGGGGTTCAATTTGACATGGGTGGGAAAAGCGGCTCCGCCCAATCCGACGACTCCAGCCCTGGTAATGATGGCTCTGAGGGTTGCCGGGTCGAGATCAAGATAGTCGGGATGTTCTTCAAATCCGCCAATCCATTCATCCTTTTTGTCAGATTCAATGGTAACGGATAAAATTTGATTTCCGCCGGGGTGCGGAGAGGGGCCGATATGAGTTACTTTTCCCGATATCGAAGCATGGATCGGAGCGGTCACCCGCTCTGAGGTTTCACCGATCAGTTCCCCTTTTTTAACCAGAGCCCCTGCCGCCACCAGAGGTTTGCAGGGGGCGCCGATATGCTGGCTGAGCGGAATGACGACCTTATCAGGCAAGGGAAGGACTTCGGTCTTCCCCCCCTGGGTAAACTCTTTGCCGTAAAAGGGGTGTATCCCCCCCGGAAACTTATTTCCTTTCAGGATCATGGGGCGTCTCTTTTTTATCTTCTTTTTTTAATAAATCCTTCAATTCGCTCATAAATTCATTAATATCTTTAAATTCCCGGTAGACCGAAGCAAACCGGACGTAGGCCACGGGGTCTAACTCGTGGAGTTTGCGCATCACCTCTTCGCCGATGATATGGCTCGGGATTTCAGACTCGCCCATCTCCTGGATTTTCTTTTCGATCTGGGTGACCGCTTCTTCCAGGGCGGTCATGCTGATCGGTCTTTTTTCACAGGCTTTTTTAAACCCCTGAAGAATCTTTTGCCGTTCGAAAGTTTCCCTCCGGCCATCTTTTTTAATGACCATGGGGAAGTTCCCTTCCACCCGTT
>JACQBY010000015.1 GCA_016201875.1 Nitrospirota bacterium | reverse complement strand
GAGGAGGGCTTCCATGCCGTAATAAAAGAGATTGTAAAGGCTGTTTAAGAGGCTCCGGGTTTTCCCATCTTTTAAAAAGAGATGGACCTCCTGCAGAGACTCTTCGGCCATTTGGAGAGAAAATAAAATTTTTTCAGTCGATACCATGAAAATAAACTAACACAGCCTTAAAAGAGGGTCAATAAGATATCGCCGGATTATTACGATGGAAGAGGGGAGAGAAAATGCTCATACATCGACGAATATCTCCCTTTTTGTCCGAGAAGTTCGGCATGAGATCCCTGCTCAACAATCCGGCCATCGTCGACAAAGAGGATTTTTGCCGCGTTTCTGACGGTCGAAAGGCGGTGGGCGATAATAAAGGTTGTTTTTTGAGCGGTTAACGCATGGAGGGCTTCCTCTATTTTAAATTCGGTTTCGATATCGATGTTGGAGGTGGCCTCATCGAGAATGACAATCGACGGATTCTTAAGGAGGGCTCTGGCAATGGCAATCCGCTGTTTCTGCCCGGTAGAAAGTTTAATGCCGCGTTCTCCGATCCAGCTATGGTATTGTTCCGGGAGTTTTTGAATAAACTCGTCTGCCCGGGCGGCTCTGGCCGCCTGCTCAATCTCCCGGTCAGCGGCGTTTAAGAGGGAATAGGCGATATTTTCCCGGATCGTCCCGTTAAAAAGGAACGGTTCCTGCGAAACCATTCCAAACTGGCTTCTCAGAAAAGCCAGGTCAAAATTCCGGATATCGACCCCGTCGATTAAAACCGCCCCCCCTTTGACATCATAAAGCCTCATTAACAGTTTGATCAGGGTGCTTTTCCCGGAGCCTGAAGGGCCGACCAGGGCGACTTTTTCTCCCGGAAAGACCTCAAAACGGACGTTCTGAATCACAGGGACCTCCGGCCGGTATTGGAAAGAGACCTGGTCAAACTGAATATGGCCCTTTAGTTTCGAAGCGGGGAGGATCGGGTGAGGGGAGTTGACGATCTCCGGCTTCTGGTCGATAATTTCAAAAACCCGCTCTCCCGAGGCGAGCGCATGTTGAAGGATATGATTCACCGAATGGATCTGGTTGATCGGAATATAAAAAAGGGCCAGGTAGGAGATAAAAGCAATCAGCCCGCCAATCGTCATCGCCCCGCGAGTGACCTCAACCACCCCGAATCCGAGGACCAGTAAGGTCCCAAGAGAGCCGATGTAAATCATTCCGGGCGAATAAAGGGACCAGAGGCGCGACACTTTCAAACTTTCCCGGCAATAGTCTTCGCTGACCCGGTTAAACCGCTCGATCTCGTAATTATGGGCGTTAAACGTCAGGGTCTCCCGGATTCCTGAAATCGAATCCTGGAGCCGGGCATTTAAAATCGCCGATTTTTCACGGATGTTATGATAAAGGCGGTGAATGGTCCGGGTGAAAATGAGAGCGCTGACCACCAGAAGCGGGACCGGAATAAGGGCCAGAAGGGCCAGTTTCCAGTTTAAATAAAATAAGACCGCGGTAATTCCCGCCAGCGTAAAAACCGCCATGACGATGCTTTCAATTCCGTCAATGAAAATCCGTTCGACATTGTTGACGTCATTATTCACCCTCGACATGATTTCACCGGTCGAGCGGTTTTCATAATAATTGAGGGAGAGGGTTTGAAGAGAGCGGTAAACATGATCCCGGATATCGAAAATCACCCTCTGTTCGAGAATATTGTTTAACCGGATTCTTAAAAAGGTAAAAAGGTTTTTTAATAAATAGGCCATGGCCAGGCCCCCAAGAATCCATTTGAATAACGAAAGATTTTTTTCTTTGATCACCACATCCAGGGTTATTTTCATCAGCCAGGGGGGGAGGAGCTCGATGAGGGTGATCATCCCCGCCGAAAAAAGGGTTAAAAAGGCGAGGAGTTTATAGGGGCGGAGATAATAGGCGACTCGAAGGAGTGATTTCATGCGACGGGGGTTTTATCCCCCAGGACGAATTGGTTAAATTCCTCAATCTGGGCCAGGCTGGTTACATCGCTGATCTGATCGACAAACAGCCGTCCATGGAGATGATCGATCTCATGTTGAAGGATCACGGCTAAAAAGGTGTCGGTTTCAATCTCGATTTTTTCACCCGACCGGTCGAGCCCTTTAACCGCCGTTTTTCTATGCCTTTTGACTTTTCCTCTTAAATTGTCGACGCTTAAACATCCTTCCCATCCTTCGGCCGTTTCAGGGGAAAGGTAAGTGAAAAGGGGGTTGATCAGGACGATCAGAGGGATTTCAGGGGCTTGTGTGTAACGGGGATTGAAATGAGATTCAATCACAACCACCTGTTTTGATTGAGAAACCTGAGGGGCCGCCAGTCCTACGCCGTCTTTAACCCGCATGGTCTCAACCAGGTCGTCGATAAACGCCTGAAAGACAACGGTTGAAATCTCGTCGTGAGTGACCGGTTCCGCGATTTTCCGCAGGATCGGGTTTCCCAGTTTTGCAATCGGTAAAACAGCCATCCTTTTTGCCTCGGTCTGTAATAGTTTAATTTTAACATACCGGGATTTATGTTGACAAGACAGGATACGTTTGATATTTTTCTACGCTTAATGCCGAGATAGCTCAGTAGGTAGAGCAGAGGCCTGAAAAGCCTTGTGTCGGGTGTTCGATTCACCCTCTCGGCATCCTTTTTTCTCCCATCTTTTCAATTACTTCCAACAGTTTTATCTTTTGTTGCCTCTCTCAATAAATGCAATTTGCTACCATTTTGCTACCGCCGTTTTTTAAAGGCGATTTCCAGCAGCAAGAAACAGGCATTTTTACCTTAATTATGTTTGACCATTAAGCAGGTTGAAGAACTTCTGGTCGGTTGTTTTTTGGCGAATTAACCATTGTTGATACTGAATAAAAATCCATCCAATCAGACGGACATGGTTTTAATAGTTTCTTTAGTTCCGTGGAATTAGCGTTTTCTGAATCAAGCCAGAGAGCTTCATCATTTCGATTGAGAATCACAGGTATTCGAGAGTGTATCTCTTTCATAGCCTCGTTTGCGTCTGTCGTTATGATCGCATAGGAAATCACGTCTTGTGTTCCCTCTTTCGACTTCCAATGCTCCCAGATTCCCGCAAGGCTCATAATTGGTTCATCCTTAAGCCGAATACAAAACGGCCTTTTGCGCGCGGTTCCCTCTTTTTTCCACTCAAAAAATCCACTCATGGGAATAATGCACCGTCTTTTCTCAAATGCGGCTTTGAAGCTTCTCTTTTCTGTAATTTCTTCTGCTTTGGCGTTGATCATGCTGTACCTGTCAGCGCTTTTAACATCCTTCGCCCAAAATGGGACCAACCCCCAACGCATCAATTCAAATTCCCTTTCTCCATCAACCACTCTTAATACCATTGTTTCTTGAGTGGGAGCCATATTGTAGTTGGGATTGAGTTCAGGTAAATCTATCGGCTTGATATTGAGATACCGATAAAAAAGTTCTTCATTCGTATAGGTTTTATAAGTTCTTCCACACATAGAATCTCTTGTATCAAATTAAGCTGGACTTCTCAAGACAAACCTAGAAATATTGATGAGGTTCGATTATGAATGAATTTTCCTCTTTTTTTGAATGTTTCCAGATGGGTCTCATGGATTGAACCAAGAGGCTGACACTCTGGCCATCCCGTTGGATCTGCCCGCTGACAATGAGAAAGCAGTTATACAAAAAGGTTTCTTTAAACTTCTCTGATACATCCGGCCAGAGAATCATATCCAGAAATCCATGCTCGTCTTCCAACGTTCCGAATGTCACGCCGTTGGCTGTGGAGGGTCTCTGTCTGATCAGTAACAACCCTGCGATTGTTATCCAAAAAAAAGAAAGGGGGATTTGATTAAAAACAAAGGCCGGGATTTATGTCTTCAGAATAAATCCCGGCTGGATAATTGAAGGCTGGAAAAACTTAAAAACTACTTCTTGGCATGGGTTTTGCGGTCATGCCTTAAATCCCGCCGGTCTGTGCGGCGATCATGCCTGTCCTGCCGTATATCTTTACGGTCTGAATGAAGTTCTTTTTTATCCTGGTGAATTTCTGCCCGGACTTTGGCGACTCCGGCTTTATCCCCTTCCCGTTTTTCAGCGGCCAGTTCACGCCTGTCCTGTTGTAAATTCTGTTTGTCTTTGGCGATATCACGCCTGTCCTGCCGGACATTGGCATTGTCCAGTCTGATATCTTTACGGTCCTGCCGGATGTCTGGCGTTCCATCATTATCAGCCGCCATGGCGGGGCCTGCAAACGTTCGTCATTCCCGAATGTCTCTATCGGGAATCCAGGTGTTTTCAAGAAAATACGGCGGCAAAGTCACTGGATTCCGGCTTAAAGCATACCGGAATGACGGATAAATGGGCATATTTGTAAAAAATCCGCTGTAGTATTAAGTATACCGCTCGTAAGAAATCTGTCAAACTAGGGCAAGATCAGGGTGACCCCTTTACTTTACTCTTACTGATACTGATCTCATCCCAAGGTGTTTATCCCCTCACTTTTGAGCTTCGATCTCTTTTATTCCCTGTAAAAGGTCTGGGTACCTGAATAGATATTCTAACTCCTTGATCACTTTCTGATTTGAAAGTTGTTTCCCCTGGTTGATTTGTTCCGGTGAAGGGGTTTTTTGCACACTCCAGATTTCAGCCGCGGCGTCAATCAGGTCCGAGCATCGGCGGGGGAGGCCGTCGGAGGCAATATAAACTTCGCCCGGTTTCCCCCTTTCCAAAGCCCGAAGGCAAATACCCGCCAGATCTTCGACATGGATTAAATTTAAAACCCGGTCTGAATAACCGATCTTGCCCTGGCGGATCCACTCTAAGGGATTCCGGCCGGGTCCATAAATCCCTGCCGAACGGACAATGACGGCCCCGGGAGTTTCTCTTAAAAATTCTTCTCCCTGGACCCGTGGCAGGGCGGGATCAATAGCGCTTTTTTCGTCAATGATTTCCGGCGCTCTGGCTGGCTCTACCCGGTAGGCAGAGGTACTCCCCAGAACGACCATCCGGCCGGCTCTGATCTGAATTGTTTTTATAAATTCAATGACCTTATCAAGAGGAATGGGAGGGAAAGTCCAGATGAGATCGGCTCCGGCGGGGATATGCTCCCAGGTTTTCGGGAGGAGAAGGTCAAAAAAGACTCTCTGTTGGGGAGGAATCCCGGTTAAATGTTTCTCCGGATTCCGGCTTGAGATTAAAACAGACCGTTGAGTTGAAGCGGCCTGCCGAAAAATGACCCGGCCGGTATAGCCCCCCCCTAAAATGAGGAGTGTCTTATTTTTTTCTCTTTTCAAAGTGGTTGGCTCTATGAACGGATCGGTTAACCTGCCGCATCCTTTTTCTTCAAGACCTGATCAAGGGTTTTTCCCAGGTCCGCCAGCCGGTAGGGTTTAGAAAGAACGGAGCAGAAATGATATGATTTCCAGTTGGCCAGGACAGGTTCGCTGAAATACCCGCTGGAGGCGATAGCCCTGACGCCGGAATCCATTTTCAGCAGTTTTGGCAGGACTTCTTTTCCTCCCATTCCACCCGGGATTGTTAAGTCCATAATAACCGCGGCAAACGGTTTTTTGGATTCCATGGCATTTTGATAGATTGAAAGGACTTCTGTCCCATCACGGGCCAGGGCGACTTCATACCCGAGTTCCTTCAGCATATAAGCGGTCACCTCCAACACATCTTCTTCATCATCCAATAGCAAGATTCTCCCGGTTCCTCTTAAGAGGGGTTCTTTTTGAACCACTGTATCAGAACTGATTTTATCCAATGCCGGGAGGTAAAAAGAAAAGGTTGTTCCCTGGTTAAGCCGGGAGGTCACGATGATTTCTCCCCCATGTTTTTTAATAATGGAATAGGAGGTGGCCAGTCCAAGGCCGCTTCCGGTTGGTTTGGTGGTAAAATAAGGATCGAAAATTTTGGTCAGATTCTCCTCCGGGATTCCGACCCCCTGATCTTGAATAGATATCCTGACATATTTCCCCGGAAGGAGGTTGACCGGCGGGGAATCCTCTAAAGTGATGTTTTCCGCGGAGATCTTTATTTTTTTTCCTTCACCCGATGCCTGAACGGCATTGATGATCAGGTTGTTAATGACCTGATTGATCTGCCCTTCGTCGACCTCGACAACCCATAAATCAGGAGAGAGGTGAAAGTCACATTTAATACTTGTGCCGCGGGAGGCAAACCTGGCCGCCTCAATGAGGAGATTTTTAATGGAGGCTTCTTTCTTTGCAGGGGACCGTCCTTTGGAAAAATCGAGAAGCTGCTGGGTTAATTCCTGCGCCCGAAGAGAGGCTTTTTCCGCCGCGGCTAGACGGTGAAAGGCGGGGTTTCCCGAATCGGTCGACAAAAGGGCCAATGAAATATTTCCTAAAATGGCGGTGAGGAGATTATTAAAATCATGGGCAATCCCCCCGGCGAGAATGGTAATTGATTCCAGTTTTTCAACTTTAATGTGGTTTTCTGCTTCTCTTTTCCGTGATGTAATATCGCGCATAATGGCCTGAAATCTTCCATCAGCGATCCGTTTTGCATGGGTCTCCGTTTGAATGACCGACCCGTCCTTACATTTAATCCGCATTTCACACAAAACCGTTTCTCCCATTCGCTGGGCTTCAAAATATTTTGCCGCAATCGAGAGATCTTCATCCAGTATAAAATCCTTGATTTTCATTTTTAAAACGTCTTCATGCGTGCATTTCAAAAGGCTGAGGCCTGCCGAATTTACCTCGATAAAAGCTCCTTGAGCGTTGTATACAAAGATCCCGTCCGAGGCCTGCTCAACAAGTGTTCTGTACTCCTCTTCGCTTTCACGGATGGTTTTCTCTGCATAAATCAACTCGTCACGTTCTTTTAAAGAAAAAATGCCATAAGCCAGATCATTGGCAAGCTGAACCAGCAATTGAGTTTCCCCTTCGTCAAAAGCGAAACGCTCGCTGGCATAAATATTTAAGGAACCAAAAACCTTTTGGTGATGTATTAAAGGAATGGCGCCGCTGGAGGCATAACCCCGTTTTATCGCCTGGGCTTTCCAGGGAGCCACCCTGGGATCGGTCATGTAATCATTGCAAAAAACCGGCTTACCGGTTCGAATGGCGGTGCCGGTGGGGCCGTGCCCCCGTTCGCTGTCAGACCAGGTGATATTGAGAGATTCCAGGTATCCCGCTTCATAGCCGGCCTGGGCGGCGGGGCGCACCGATTTGTTCGGATCATTTTCTGCAAAACCGACCCAGGCCAGGCGGTATCCCCCGACATTGACAATCATGGTGCAAATTTCATTAAGCAAAGCCGATTCGCTGGTTGCCCGAACCAGCGCTTCGTTGCATGCTCCGAGTGCTTTCAATGCCCGGTTCGATTTCTGGAGGCTTTCGGTGGTCCGTTGATGGTCGGCTTCGCGCGTTTTAAGTTCGGCCAACTGTTTTTGGAGGGCTTTAATTTCGGCGATCAGTTCTTCTTTTTTTTTATTCCGGTAATCCATAGGAATATTATAAAATATTATTAGGTGCGGAAGGAGAAAAATCGTAAAAGAAGGTATTAAAATTAAAAGCTTAGCTGCGCTGGATAAAGAGAAGCGCTCCGCCCCGCTAGCAAGAAAAGACGTAAAACTAAAGGATTAGCTGCGCTGGATAAAGAGAAGCGCTCCGCCCCGCTAGCGAGGTATGGTCCCAACGGGTTTCGAACCCGTGTCTCCGGCGTGAGAGGCCAGCGTCCTGGGCCACTAGACGATGGGACCAAATGATCTCGCTAAAGAATCCAAATTTATCTGAAATCCCCTTTTAAGTCAATCATTTCTAGCGGCGAGCCATGAAGTTTGGTATAATTTTATTTTTTAACCCGGGGAGTTTTATGCGCATTCATCAAATTCGGGTCGGCCACATGCAAAATTTTTGTTATCTAATCGGCGACCCGGTGACCGAAGAAGGGGTGGTAGTCGATCCCGGTTTTGAGGGTCCGTCCATTCTCGAAGCGGCCAAAAAAGCAAAAATCCGGATTAAATATATTTTAAACACCCATTGCCATTTCGATCATACCGGGGCCAATAAAGATATTAAAGAGGCGACCGGCTCGAAAATTGTGATCCATCGGGAAGATGCCAGGTATCTTAAACATTTCACCCCTCCCCCCGCCGACATTGAAACCGAAGACGGCCAGATCATCGAATTGGGGAAAATGGCCTTTAAGTTTATTCATACCCCGGGCCATTCTCCCGGAAGCTGTTTGATTCATGTCGACGGATCGGTGATGACGGGCGATACCCTTTTTGTGGGAAGCATCGGGCGGTGCGATCTTCCGGGAGGCTCTCCCGAAGCGATGTACCGAAGCCTTCAGACAAGAGTCCTCGCCCTTCCCCGGGAGAGCGTGATTTTTCCAGGGCATGATTACGGCCATTCTCCTACTTCAACCCTTGAGAGGGAGATGAAGGAAAACCCTTATCTGAACTGTCCTTCGCTCGACGCCTTTGTGGGGATGACAACCGGCGGCTACGGCTTATAACAAGCCTCTAGGATTTTTACCGAATTTCTTGTCCGCTTAACCTCTTCGATATTGGTCAGATCAAAATTGTTTTTCTCAAGGAGAAGCGTTGCCTCCCGGTACCGGCTTGAAGGGAAGATGAAATTTAATCTTCCTCCGGGCTGAAGGAGAAACGAACTCCATTGAATAATATCGTTGAGATTTAAACTGATCTCATGCCGGGCGATTGCTTTGTCGCTCGAGGGATTGAGTTTCCCTTTCCCCGACTCCCGGTAGGGGGGATTGCTGACCACCCTTTGAAACGATCCGTTCGTAAATTTCTGCCACCCCTCCCGGGCGTCTTCGTTTAAGATCACGATCTGGTTTTGAAGTTCGTAGAGTTCGACGTTCTTTTTCGCGCAGGAAGCAAGCTCCTCCTGGATTTCAAAAGAAGTGATTTTAACGGTAGGATATTTTTTTGCGAGGATCAGCGGAATGATTCCGCACCCCCCTCCAAACTCCAGGATTGTTTCGTTTGGTTGGGGATGGATGGTATCGGCCAGGAGAAGGGCATCGGCTGTAAACCGGTACCCTTTTTCCGGTTGAATAATCTCTTTATCGAGAAACGAGAGGTCGAACTCACGCTCCTCTTCCAGTTTGATGATCGGTTTTTTTGGAAACTCGGGATCAGTCATCGATTTGAATCGACAGAATCGCTTCTTTCAGAAAGAGGATATTTTTAGCGGAAGATTGGCTCTGACCTTCATCGGTTTCAGAATCGCCGTCCAGACAGCTGATGGAAAATTGATCAAAACCGGCAAGCCTTCCCGAAAAGAACCGTCCGTCTCTCAAACGGAGCGTCACCGGTTTTTTTTGGCCGAGGAGCGTTTTAAAAAAGATTTCTTCGGTAAAGTCCTTTTTTTTGCTCTCTTTTTTAACCCAGAAGGGATAACGCTCTGCCAGAGCGGAGAGAGAAGGAAGCCGATGTTTTTTTAAAATGAGGTTGAGGAGTTCAACCTGCCTGATGAGAGAAGCGGTTAAGGGGGGCTCTCCTTTAACGAATTGCAATTCAAAAATCTTGAGAAGAGGGGAGTAGATGGTCTCTAACTCAAAGGAGACTATCTGAAAAATCTTCTCTCTTGTTCCGGCCTGAAAAGGCTCGTTTTCCTGAAATGCTTTAGTGATGGATTCAATCCAGGCCAGTCCGGCTTCCATCTCTTTTTGGGGAACCAGGCGAATACGGGACATATTGGGCCCCTGGGTGGAGATGGCCTGAAGGGCTTTTTTAATCAGGAGGATCTGCTTTTCTTTTTGGGCGATGACCTCTTTCCATAGCCCCTGAGATTCAGGGTGAGTTTTGGGGGAAGAAAGGATCCGTTGATAAATCAGGGAAACTTTTTCTTCATAACGGATTCCGTGGGTCAGCGTCTCAACAATATTCATAAAATCATCACTGGTGGATATTAGATAAGAGAATTAGCAGTCTATCAAGGTTCCTCTGTCTCTTCAAGGAGTTATTGATTGAAGGGGCCTGCGACATAAAAGTGGGTTTTTAGATTTGCCTCTTTTTTTTGGTTATGTTATTGTAGAATAATATCTACAATAAGGAGGTTGACTATTAATGAGGCCATAAGTATATTCATCTTCATGCGGCATATTTGAGTGAGGGTTTCTGGTAGAAGGAACGGATTTTCTCCGGATTGTTTTGAAGCTGGCACATGGATGACCGGACTTTATGTCTGAAGTCGGCCTTG
>JACQBY010000177.1 GCA_016201875.1 Nitrospirota bacterium | reverse complement strand
GCCTGCCATGTCCGGAACGGAGTGGTCTATGGTCCGTTTGAAAAAATGGAGGCGCCGCATCCGACGGCGTATGATCCTAAATTCCGGTCGGCCCGGCTCTGCCTGGACTGCCACCATGTCCCCAAAGAAAAGTTTATGTTTTACCGCGGGAACCCCTGCAATACCCAGGTTGAGTGGGAGAACGGGCCGTATGCTAAAAAAGGGATGATCTGCCAGGACTGCCACATGCCGAAAATCGACAGGCCTCTTATAGAGGGAGGTCCTGTGAGGGAGGTCCGTCGCCATTTATGGTGGGGAGGGCATCAGCCCGGGATGCTTCATCAGGCGCTTCAGGTGGAGTTAAAGCCGGATCAGAGCGAAAAGAAGCCGGGCGGCGCGGCGCGTTATACGTTAACCCTTACCAATGGCGGGGCGGGACACAACCTGCCGACTGGAGATCCCGACAGGTATTTTACGGTGGAATTTAGCGTCATGAACCCCGAAGGGAAAGTCCTTAAGACTTCATCCAGCACCATTGGACGGTGGCTTATCTGGAAACCGGTGATCTTTGAGTATTATGACAACCGGCTGAAACCGCTTGAAAAAAGGGATTTTTTATTTAATTACCCTCTTCCCTCGAAAGGTGAAACATTAACGCTTGAAGCCAGGGTGACCTACCACCTCATGACTCCCCGGGCACACAAAAGATTAATTGAAAAGTTCGGTCTTTCAAAGGACGATCCTACGCCGATTGAGACCGTTTTATTTGATGAAAAAGTCCCTCTGGGAAAAGAAGTGGCCGGCCTGGTCAAAGCAGAAAAGACGCGCCCCGCCTGCGCGCATCCTTCCTAGAAAAGGATTTTGAAGAAGTCTTTTATTGTCATTCCCGAATGATTTTATCGGGAATCCAGTTTTAGTAAAATCAACAGTTTATAGATTCCCGCTTTCGCGGGAATGACAGTCTTGCGCGCGAAAAAATGGTTTTTCAAAACCCTGCCTGGAGACAAAGAAGACTATTTAATAGGATGGAAGTTAAGTTTACGGTCGTAAAACTCCTCCCCCTGGATGATTTTGGTAAATTTGAATTGCTCCTGAATGATCCGGGTGATTTCCGTTTCAAAAGGTTTATCTTTTAATTCGCTTGAAAGGACATCGCATCGAACGACATGCCCGTCAGGAGCAATCGTCATCCTGATGACCATGATGCCGCTAAAGGCGGGATGGGTTTGCAGGACTTTCTCGTAATAGGATCTTAAACGCCCTTCGTATGCTTTAAACAACCGCTCGATATCTTCGGGGGTTCTGGCGCTTCTTCCGGGTCCATTTCCATCCGGGCCGCTTCCGCCGCTTCCGGATAAAAGGGTGGTCTGGTGTTCCCCCAGGACAGCCCCTTTTTTATCGGAAGAGGCGGGGAGGTTTTTTAAGATCCGGTCAATCCCCTCTGTTTTGACCTGAAGCTCATTGGAGGGGACTCCCGCAGGGGTCCCTTTCTGAACCTGGGGAGCCCCGCTTTTATTGGCAGAGATCACATCGAGCCCCTTGCTCTGAGTGACCTCTTCCGTGGTGTTCCCAAAAAGAGAAGCAAACTGATCCTGGACCAGTTTTCTGTTTTTTTCCGCTTCTTCGGCTTTTTGGCGGGCCGCCCGCTCTTCCCTCTTTTTTTGCAGGTCTTCCGTTTTTTGAGCCGGGGGAGAAGGGGGAGGAGACGGTTTTACCGTTTTTTTGGGGAGGACAGGAACCGGGGTTTTATTTTCAACGCGGGGAGGGAGCGGTTTGGGTTTTGGCGGAAGAGGGGGGACGACCATCGTGATTTTCCTGGGCGAAGAATAGGCCGGCGCAGGTCTTTTCGCGGGGAGGGGGAGATGAAAAACCAATAAGACCCCAAACGCGTAGAACAGACACGACCCGGCCAGAATCAGATTAAATTCGCGGTTCTCGCTCATCCTCTTCCCCCTTTTTGCAGAACGGCCAGCTGAATATCCTGGATACCGGCCTGGGAACAGGTGAAAATCACTTTTTTAAGGAGAGAATAAGGAATATTCCTGTCTCCGAGGATGGTGACTTTTTTCAGGTTTTGGTTTGAAGGATTCGACGTGTCAGGCAAGAGTACAGCCAGGGCATCATGAAGTTCGGGAATATCGGGCCGGTTGGCGGAAAGGTATTCCGGGTCTTCAATTCTGGTTTTGTCAAGAAAAAGGGCTTTTTCCGTCACCGTAATGGTGAGGCTGATCTCGGATGTCGTCATGGCGGTTGAGGCGGGAAGGTTCAGCGGCGCCGGCGGGACCAGAGTGGAATCCGCGGAATAGCTTTTTAACAGAAAAACGAGCAAAACAGTAAACACATCGACCATGGCAGTCAAGTTTAACCGGGGAGGTTCCAGATGCCTTCGGGTTTTATTTCGAATCATTTAAAGCGCTTTTCCTTTTATATCGGGGGGCCCTTCCGGTTTCACTTTGTGAAATCCTCAGATGCCCCCCGTGCCCCCGCGTGAAGCCCCGGCAAAGCCGGTTGCTTCACTTAATTATATCGGAGGGCCGGAAGCTAGGGAAATATTGGGGAAACCGGTTTCGCGGCACTGGTCCATGATTTTAACGATTACTTCGTACGGGACTTGAGCCGCGCTGTCGAGGAGAATATTTTCCTCTCCGGGGTTTTCCCGCTTCAATTCCTCCAGGGTTGAAAAGAGGGAGTCGTTATCATACCGATTTGCCTTTAATGGAATAAATCGGGTCCATAACGGGCCATGGCTTAATCGGAACCCGTCGGCCAGAATCGTCAGTTCGACCGGTTCTTTCTTTTCCCCGGCAGGTGTTTTATCGGCAGGCGGGGCGGCGGAAGAAGAGGGAACCGTCAAATTTAAAATAGAGGTCTCTGAAAAGGCCGCCGACAGAAGCAAAAACGGGATTAAAATCAGCATGAGATTCCAGAGGGCGACGATATGGATCGCCTCATCGGTCTGCATCCTCCTTTTCTTTCTTTTTTCCCGGTTGATCGTCATTTTTTATCCGGAAGCCCGTTGTTTAACAGATTGAGAAGTTTCAGCGAATACTCATCGATTTCATCTTCGAGGGCGGCGCTTTTGGACTGCATCAGGGAGTAAGAAAGCATTAAAATAATCGCGATGAGAAGACCAAAGGCTGTATTGTTCAGGGCCAGAGAGATTCCGCTGGCCAGTAAAACGGCCTTCTGATTGGGGTCTGCCATCAAAACGGCGGTAAACGACTGGATCAGCCCGGTCACGGTCCCTAAAAGTCCCAGCAGGGTTGACACATTCGAAAGGGCATATAAATAATGAATTCTTTTTTCCAGAGCGGGTTGAACTTCCAAAATCATTTCTTCCAGAGCTCCCCGGATTTTTTCTTCGGAAGGGGATTCCACTCTTGCTCGAATGCCGGAGGCCAGAATCCGGGAAAGAAATGTTCCGGTTTTTTCACAAACCCTCAGAGCCTCCTCGAACCGTTCTTTTTGGATCAGCTCTTTAACGGCCAGCCAGAGGGCCTTTCCGTTTCCGCGGTTGCGGACAAAAAGAGATAAAAACCGTTCCAGAATAATAGCGGTGCCGATGGCCATGGCGGCCAGAATGGCGTACATAAAGACCCCGCCGGCTTTAAAGCTTCCGATCAGGAAGATAAGAATTTCCATAGTTTCTCCTGGTTAATTACATTTTTGATGCAGTCGTAAGAAGTCTGAAAAAACACATTTCTGTCATTCCCGTGTAAACGGGAATCTAGTCTTTTCATATAGTTACGCTCCCTCTGGATTCCCGCTTTCGCGGGAATGACGACTTTTTACGAGATCATCATTTTTTATTTTAAATCGTTTTTCTGACGGACTCCGGCCGCCGGACCGATGGGCCGGAAGATTTCATTTAAAAAACTCCGATGAAGTCTGGAGGGGCCTGTGTCAACCCCTTCCGGATTTTTCCAGGGAAGGCGGCTTGATAACCCTGGTTTTTCCACTGTCCCTAAAATTTCTGATTCTCTCAGGCTCCCCGTTTTTCCCGGAGGGCTGATCTGCGGCGTTTTTGCGGAGGCGTTCCCTCCGTCGGCCGGCAGGGATGGAGCCTCCTGGCCTCTTGCTCCCGGTGACATGAACAAAAGGGCTCCCAAGAGGGCCAGCGTCAAGAGAAGATTTTTTGCCGTGTTCATCCGGTTATCCTTTTTTATTATTTTGCAGCTGGTTAATCCGTTCTTCACTTTTTTTAATCCATTCGTTGTCGGCATGATTTTTAAGCGATACATTTTTCTGATAAATTTCAATGGCTTTATGAAAAAGGGGATCGATCTGTTTTTGAAGCAGTTCTTCATAGATGAGGCTCTGGTCGCCGTTCATTTCTTTTGGCCTTTCAGAATGAGCCAGGTCATTGGCAAATTGTTCAAATAAATTCCCGATGCCAAACAGGGCTTCGGTGGAAATCCCGGCATCTTCCGATCGGGCCGCAAGCGTTAGCGTATCCACCGCCTCTTTAAGTTTTTCTTTTTTAACGGGGAGGGTTTTCTGAAGCGGATGGCTTAACTGGATGTCCCCGAACTGTTTTGCGAGGAGTTCTCCTTTCAGAAGGGCCGATTTCATCATCCATTCCTCTTCTTCAGGGTCATGCGCCGGTTTCGAATGAAAGTCGCTTAAATTCCGGTCGGCGGCCCATAACGCCTCCTGATCATTTTTCAATTCCTTCGAAGCCATGGCGTAATAAAAGGCCCATTTCGGGTTTCTATCCGCCCCGGTTTTTAGTTCCGCGCCCAATAGCTGATAGAGTTTAATCCAGTTTTTGGAATTAAAATATAAAGAAAAAAGGCGGTCCGAATACTGGCGTTTTTTGGCCGGATCAACTGTGTTTTGAATGAGAAATTCATATTCCACAATGGCCTCGCCGGTCTTGTTTTGCTTTTCGTAAATGGCCAGAAGCGCCATCCGGGCTTCGAGCGTATAAGGGGAGTGTCCGTATTGGCGGGAAACCGTCTGGAACGCATGAAGAGCGGAATCCAGGTCTTTGATCTCGAGAAAGGCGCCGCCCGCGTTCATTAAAGAAATGGGGGCGATTTCGTTTTCCGGGAATTCCTGATAGATATTTAAAAAAGCGTTCCCGGCATCGCTCCATTTCAGATTGTTTTTCAGCATTTCCGCCTTTTTAAATTGAATGGAGGCGAGTAAAAGCTTAATCTCATCGGGTTTCGGCCCGTCCTGGCCGCCGGCTCCGGCGTTCCAGGCAAGAGCCTGTTTTAATTCAACTTCCGCCCGGTCATATTCTTTATCGTCAAAGTAGCTTTTCCCCAGCTCGAAACGGGTCCGGGCAATCACTTTCACGCTTGTTTTTTCAAGAGGGGCGTCTATAATCTGCCGGGCAAAAAGGCGTCCGTCTTTTTTGTTTCCCGATTGCATGGCCAGGAGCATCGCTTTATAGGCGACGTCAAATCTTCTGCCAGACTCGGGGAAGGTTTTTAAAAAAGCCAGGCAGGAGTTGTAAAAACTGAGGGTCAGGGCTGTTCCGACCTGTGGATCGGTCGATCCAAAGACCGGACCGGGCTCCCGGGTTCCCGTCGCGATCTTTTCATAGGAAATCAAAGCCGCAACCCCCGCCGGCTCGCTGTAATCATACAGGGGGTATTGATAGGCGGCAATTTCATATTCTGCGGCTGCCTGTTCAAACTGCCCGGTTTCGAAAAAAGCCTCTCCGAGAAAAAACTGAATGCGGGGGGCCTCCCTCTCTTTTGAAAATTCTTTTAGAAAAGCCTGATAACTCTGGATCGCCGTCAGGTAGTCTTCTCTTTTTTTTGATCTCTGGGCGGCGGCATGGAGGTCCTGCGCCTGTTGAAAAAGGAGATTTTTCCGGAAAAGCCCGATTTTAGCCTGGGTGTTTGGGGTATTATTTTTCCACCAGAGGCTTCCGGGCTTGTAATTTTCAATAAAGGCCGCTCTGGCCTGGCTTGCCAGACTCCATTTTTCAGCTTTCCGCCAGGTTTCGATGAGATCGATTTGAAAGCCGGGAGCCTCTTCGTGGGCGGGATAAAGCGCAAGGAAGGTTTCAAAGGCCTGAACGGCTTCCGGAAATTTCCCCCGGTTTAAGTATAAATAACCCAGGGGCCGGTAAATTAAATTTTCATAAGAGACATGGCCATGGAAATCAAAATAATTTCTTGCTTTTCCCACCCCTCCCGAGAAATCAAACGAAAGGACAGCCAGATGGAGAAGCTCTTTAACCTGCGCCCAGTTAAACTCGGAAAGCGTTTCAATATCAAGCGCGGAGACGCCGCCGTTCCTGCTGACCGTATACCGGTTTAAGGAGTTGACGACGTGGTCGACGGTTTTCTGGTAATCTCCCATTTTAAAAGCGGTCCAGCTTATTTTATAAGTAATGGCCTCCATCAGCGCCCGGTTTGAACTGCTTTGCAGCGCTTTAAAGTAGGCTTCCGAGGCCTCGGGATATTTCGCCTCTTCAAAATAATACTCTCCGATCCGGAACATCGATTCGGAATAGTAACTGCTTTTAGGGTATTGTTTGACAAGGTCCTTGAGCAGGAGGACGGCTTTATCTTTGTTGTTTTCTTCGGAATAGCCATGGGCCAGTTGATAAAGGATTTCGTCGTTTTCCCTGTGGGATGGAAATTGGGCCAGAATTTTTTCATAAACTCCCGCGGAAAACCGATGCGCTTCAGGTTTATTGAGAAGCCGGGGATTTTTCTCCAGCTCTTCTTTTTCCATGGCCATGAGCAAATTGCCGAGCTGGTGGAGCGCTTCGGTCTGCTGGGCCGATTTAAAATCAACCTGATCCAGAAAAGTTTCATATTCCTTAAGGATTTCTTCCTGGCCGGGAACCGGTTTTTTGACGGGCTTTTCGTCCATAATCCCCGCAACCACCCGGTGGATCTTGTTGTCTTCCACCTTGCGCGCATAGGGCTCCGGAGAGCATTGAATTCCGGTCAGACAAAAAATCGAGATCATCATGAGGACAACAGGCTTCATGGGGGAGCGCCCCCTTTCCCGGTTTCGGATTTTTCCAGGATCAGGATCTTTGCCAGTTCAACGGCCGCCTGAACGGATTGCGCTTCCAGAGTTTTTTGTTGGAGAGCCGCTTCTTCGCGGATAAATTGATCAAAGAGGTTTCGGATTTTACTTCTGATGGGAAGGAGGTTCCGGCGGATTTCGGAGGATTCCTGTTTGAATCCGGGGCGGGCCTGGTAGAGGGCGTCTTCCATGTTTAAAAAGGAGGCGGCCCATTGGATCATTTGACGGCCATTGGGGTCTTCATCGATCCGGGCGAGAAGCCGCCGCCATTCCGGGTCCGGGTTGTTAAAAATAAATTCCCTGTTAAAGGGCGCGGGCTGCTCCAGTTTTTTAATG
>JACQBY010000169.1 GCA_016201875.1 Nitrospirota bacterium | reverse complement strand
GTCGAATAAAAAAAGGCCGGCAAACATCAGGCTGATCCCGAGGATTCCACGAATGGTCCTGTCAACACCGCCGATATTAAATCTCTTTTTTTTCATCGGGGAATCGGCCCCGGTCAACCGCTCTTTGGCTGGGAGTTCCATCTTCTGTTTCCTTATTTGGCAACCCGTAAAATGGTCATCTTTTTGATCACAATATCGGTAACAGGTTTGTCATTCGGTCCGCGGGGGGCTGCAACCATTTTGTCCACAACCTCCTGCCCCTCAACGACCTGCCCAAAAATCGTATGATGTCCGTTGAGCCAGGGAGTCGCCACCTGTGTAATGAAAAACTGGCTTCCATTCGTGTTGGGTCCCGCATTCGCCATGGCAAGCTTTCCGGGAGCATCAAATGTTAAATTGGGCGAAAATTCATCTTCAAAGGCATAGCCTGGTCCGCCGACTCCTATTCCGAGTGGATCGCCCCCCTGGACCATAAATTGAGGGATGACCCGATGGAAAATCAGTCCATCATAAAAAGATTTTTTCATTTTTTTATTTGTTTTCGGGTCGGTCCATTCTTTGGTCCCTTCGGCCAGTCCGATAAAATTTTGGACCGTTTTGGGGGCCTCTTTTTCAAACAGCCTGCAGGTGATTTTTCCCAGAGTCGTCTCCAGCACCGCGTAGGTCCCCTGCTCAAGTTTTTTCCCTTTTTCTGCCCCTTCGCTGATGAAGGGAAAAGCGATCAGGACAACGAATAACATCATCGATATTTTTTGAATCATAGTGACTCCTTTCTTAAGGTTAATCTTGAATCCGGCGGGCGGTTGTTAAAAACGCCGTATGGGCCACCATCCGGTGGGCCGGACGAACACTTTTTCCATCGACATTCCAGTCTCTGACCAGAGATTCGCTTACATGAATTTGAACAAAACCTTTTTCTCTTCTCAATGTTTCTACAAGCTGAACCACCTGAATAATCGTGGGAAGATAGGATAAAAAGATCCCCCCCGGCCTTAAGGCCGATTTGGCATGGGGAACAACCTGCCACGGTTCGGGGACATCCAGAACGATCCGGTCGAGGTCCTGATCTGTAATTTCTTTGTAGATATCCTGATTTTTTAAAACCAGATTGGGGGGCTTTCCGCCAATCGCCTGTTCGATATTTAACATCGCACGCCGGGCAAAGTCATCGCGGATTTCATACGAAATGAGGGTCCCCTCAGGCCCCAGACACCGGAGCATGGCAATCGAAAGCGCCCCGGAGCCTATCCCCGCCTCAAGAACTGTCGCCCCGGGATAGATATCGGCTAGCATCAGGATCTGGCCGGTATCTTTGGGATAGATAATCTGAGCTCCCCGAGGCATATGAAGGACATATTCTCCATAAGTCGGCCTGAAAACAACCATCTCTTTGCCGCCGGTAAAGATAACCTGGCGCCCCTCTTCTTTCCCGATCAGATCATCATGAGAGATAAACTGGCCGCTATATTGAAACCGGTCCCCTTTTTTTAATTTTATCGGGTAAACACCCTCTTTTTTGAAGTCCACGAGATGGACGCATTCCCCTTCTTTTAACTCTTTTGGGTTCATGTCAGGGAGGGGCCTCCGACTTTTTGCGCCGGTCCCGGAAGACGCGACATGATCTTACAATATCCGCAGACCTCAGAGGAGGTCGGCTGTCCGCAGGCCGGGCAGGAATGCAATGCCATCGTCGAAGGGGGAAGGGGCGACTTCTTTTGATTGTCAAGAAAAGAGAGATAGAACTGTTGTTTGGTTCCCGGCGACTGATGCTCGATCAAGTTTAACGCCTTTTTGTAAACCAGCATCGGAGAGCTTTCGCTCATAGGGCATTCTTCAACGACGTAATCGATCCCATTTAAAAAAGAGTAGGCCGCCACTTCGTATTCAGAAAGCCGGTAAAGCGGTTTGACCTTTTTCACAAATCCCTCTTCATTTTTTTCAAGAACCGGAGACTGTTTCAAAAGATATTCGTTTTGCCATCTCAACACGTTACCCAGAAGGCGCGCCGCTTCGTCGTCCAGATTATGTCCTGTGGCCACCACGGTATAGCCGTTTTCCATCGCAAACCGGTTAAATTGATACCGCTTGATGACCCCGCAGGCCGAACAGGGGGGCCGGTCTAATTCTCCGGAAAGCTCAACAATCCCGAGTTGATGGGCCTCTTTCAACCGGTGGGTATAGACCTTTTGACCATGCCGGGCGGCAAACTGTACTACTTTTTCGCTGGAACTCTCCGAATAACGCTCTATTCCGAGATCGATATGAAGCGCGGCGGTTTGATACCCCGCCTGGATCAGGACTTGCCAGAGGGCGAGGCTGTCTTTCCCCCCTGAAACGGCGACCAGTATCCGATCTTCGGGAGAGAACATCCGTTCTTTTGTAATCGCCCGCCGGACCTGGTGTTCAAAATAGCCGATAAAACAGGCCTTGCAATACTTCGCGTTCGCCCGGGAAATTTTAATCACAACCTTCTGGTGGCATTTCTGGCATCTCATATTGCGCCCCCTGAAATCACCGAACGGATTTCTACGATTTCATCATCGGCAATCCGGCTTTCCGGGGTTAAAAGCTCGCCATCCCCCGCCTCACCTTCTTTTTTTAAAATCACTAATACCGTTTCGGGAAGAATATCGAGCTCATTTAAAAGCTGATAGACTTTTTTAGGCCCTTTGACTTCTTCAATCCTTTTTGGGTGATGTAAAATAATTTTCATGAAAACAAACCAGACCCCTCATTAAAAAGGTTATTTTATCGGATTCACTTGATTTATTCAATGTTCAATCCTTTTCCGATATAATGGGTTCATGAAGACGGGCAGGACTGAAATAGATAAAAGGTCGGGGGGAGAGGCTTAAGCAGGATCGAAAAACGGCCAGGCTCACGCAGGGAAAGCTGGCGGAAAAAGTTAATCTGAGCGTGGAATATCTCAGCCGGCTGGAACGGGGCGTTGGGGAGCCGTCGTTTAAGACGCTTCAAGCTC
>JACQBY010000176.1 GCA_016201875.1 Nitrospirota bacterium | reverse complement strand
GGAAAGCCCCAGACCGGTTCCGGTCTCTTTGGTCGTAAAATAGGGGTCAAAGATCTTGTGGATATCTTCTTTGGAAATCCCCACGCCGGTATCTTTAACGGAGACTCTCACGTAATTTCCAGGTTTCAGTGAACGATGACGG
Organism: Nitrospirota bacterium; assembly: GCA_016201875.1. Lineage (GTDB taxonomy): Bacteria > Nitrospirota > Nitrospiria > JACQBW01 > JACQBW01 > JACQBY01. The sequence goes on along the minus strand of JACQBY010000176.1, from coordinate 5,102 downwards.
GCTTCTTTGTTCTTCAGGGTGATATTTTCAGCGCAGACCGTCATGATTCCCCCTTCCGGCATCGCATGGGAGGCATTGATCAGAAGATTATGGATCACCTGGATAATCTGCCCCGGGTCAACTTCCACCGGCCAGAGCGGATCGGAGAAAACCAGTTCGCACCGGCAGTTTGAATCCGGCAGGACAAATCCGGCGGCCTCCTCAATTAACTCCTTGATGGAAACGACCCGTTTAACCGGGGGCACCCCTTTGGCGAAGGTGAGTAACTGGGAAGCGATCTCTTTGGCCCGCAAAACCGCTTTTTCGATCTGGCTCAGCCAATGAGACCGCTTATTCCCGGGTTCCGTCTCCGTTTTCACCAGGTCGAGATTTCCAAGAATGGAGGTCAGGAGATTGTTAAAATCGTGGGCGATCCCGCCGGCAAAGAGTCCGATCGATTCCAGTTTCATCGATTTGAGGAGCTCTTCTTCCATCTTCTGTTTCCCGGTCACGTCCCGGAATACCAGAACCACCCCGAGGATCTTGCCGGCGGGATCCCGGATCGGGGCCCCGCAGTCGACAATACTCCGCTCGATTCCTTCTCTCGATATCAGCAAGGTTGGGCCGGCAATCTCCACAATTTTTCCTGTGGATAAGACCGTCGCCACCGGATCTTCATAAGGCATACGGGTTTTTTCATGCAAAATACGGAAAACTTCCAAGAAGGGCCGTCCTTCGGCTTCCCCCTGACTCCACCCGGTCAAAATCTCGGCCACCCGGTTTAAGAAAACGAGCCGTCCTTGAGAATCAACGGTAATGACTCCGTCACCGATGGACCGGAGGGTTACCGACAGCCGTTCTTTTTCTTCCGTCAGCGCCTGCTCGATCTTTTTCCGGTCCGAGATGTCCCGGATGGAGCTGATCACCAGAATTTCCTCTCCGGCTTCAAGAGGGCTTAGATTGATGTCTGCGGGAAATTCCTGACCGTCTTTGCGCAAACCATAAAGTTCCAGACCTTTCCCCATCGGCCGGACATAGGGATGGGCATAATAGGCGATATGCCGGCTGGTATGGCCGGGGCGATACCGCTCCGGCATCAGAATTTCCAACGGCTGATTCAGCAACTCCTGCCGGGGGTATCCAAACAGGAGCTCCGCCTGGGCATTCACTAAGACAATCGTTCCCTCCCGGTTAACGATGACGGTCGCATCAGGGAGGGATTCAATCAGCTTTTTAAAGTCAATATCCGGATAGGTGGTCATCGATCATTGCTCCGTATAGTGGGAAACAAAGTTTCGCAACCTTTTACCAGGCACATCTCGCGCGGCAAATCCTCAAAATAAAAAACCCTGTCAGTCCTATTCCGGACCCAACGAGGGTTTTAAAAAAAAGGGAGGACATTTCTTTGCCCCCCCTCTGATTAATATGTTATTAAATATCTTATTATAATGATACGACTGAACTGAACTGAACTGAACTGAACTGAACTGAACTGAACTGAACTGAACTGAACTGAGCAAGATCGATGCCATGCGGCTTATTCCATGTTAAACTTATGGCTTTTCTTATGGCTTATCTTCTAGAACCGATAGTAGAATGGAGTTATTCTAGGTATGTTTTTTATTTCTGTCAATTGACATTTTTGTAACTCATTCTTCATTGGTTAATTTTTCATTTTCCTTTATTAAAACGGGGAAGATTTCCTGGCGAATTTAATGAATTGAGTTTTCTCAATTGCCTTTCTAAGGTCTTTTTTGAACATTCTCGCGGGGTGGGGAATATTTATTTGGGGTTGCTTGACGAAACGGATTACGAAGTGCGTTTAGGAAACACTCCCGGGATGGAATATGAAACGGTTTCCATCAACGACCCATCGCTTATCTTTCCGGTTTTGTTTTCTTGATCCGCTGGATTTCTTCCAGTAGTTCATTCTTGGTGATCACCCCCTTCTTCTCCAAGAGATTGTAGAGCGCCTCCATCTCCCACATCTGGGAGACGACCAGTTGTTCCAGGGATACGGTCTCCTTCTTGTCTATTATTTCAGCCATTTATTCCTCTTTGTGATTTGTTATAATAGGAGTTATTTTTCAAAACTCGATTGACAATGATCCCAAAACCGGTTAAAAAGCACCACCACAAGATAACCCAAGAGGAAGCCATCCGTCTACTGAAAGAACGGCAGGAGATGGGGCTGCCGCTGGTCGGAGAACAGATAAGAAAAGAGAACTTTCCTCTATACCGCGTCGTCATCAAAACCTGGGGACAGTGGATCAAAGCCCTGGAGATCCTTGGATTTCCGAACAGCTATAATCGAAGATGGACAAAAGAAAAACTGATTGCCGTATTAAAGGATCGCCTCAAAGAGGGAAAGTCTTTCACCTATACGGAGCTCGTTAAAGAAGATTCCGGTCTGATTTTCCAGATCTATAAACATTTTGGAAGCCAGAACAACGTCCTTAAAACCCTGGGGATTTCTCCCTCCCGAAATCTCTCCAAAGAGGAAGTTTTGGAGAAAATGAAAATGCAAGCCAAGATGCCTGACGGATTATCGATCCGGGAGCTCAAAAAAGCGAAAATATATTACGCAATCAACCGGCATTTCGGGTCAAGATTCAACGCGTTAAAAGCGATAGGATTAACCGAGGCTGCCATTGCCCGGATTAACTCACTCTCAACCCCGACCAAGTGGAATCCTGAAAAAATCCTCACTGCGATCGATGAACTCAAACGACACAATAGGGATCTCGAAGGGATAAAAATATTCCAGACAAACCCATCCCTATACAAGGCGGCCATTAATTACTTTGGATCCTGGAGGGCCGCCGCTCAACAGGCGAACGATAAGGACTCTAAACCTCATGAAGAAAAAGAGTATTCCCATTGGACGCGACGCCGCATCCTAAAGTGTTTGTCAGAGTTACTCAAACAGTATGGCGACCCCTCGTCCATTCCCGAATCTGAGAAAAAGGGAATCGAACAACCCTGCAGAGTTCATTTCGGATCGCTTAAGAAAGGGTTTCTTCAGGCCCATCAAGAGAGAAAAAAGAAATGGCTTAAAACGATTTATTCTTAATCCTTGAAATCCTTTAACGGTTTAGGATAAAAAAATGAATAGAGTTTAAAAAAACCACCCTTTCCACTCCCGTTCGAAAACGGAAGAATTCCGGCACGGATTCTTAAAAAGAATTTCCTAAAGGATTTTCTTTTAAACTAATTTTGGGATAGTCATGAAGGGGGCCTGATGAAGCGCTTAATCTTTTTATTCATCTTAATAGCGGGTTATTCCGGCACATCTCCTGCTTTTGCGGCTCAATGCGGGGGGACCGAACGCTGGTTTGTTAAAGGAGGAACAGATCCCGATGCCGGCAAGGTGGATTTAAGTAAAGCGATTCCTATCACTGTCGAGGGGTTAAACAATCTTCCCAATCTGCAGGGAAATGTCCCTCATGGCGATAATAAAACACGCTTGGGTGCGGAAACCGCGGTTTATCAGGTTAAAGGGCGACTGGTGTTATTTAAAAACGAGGATGACAGCGATTATCATCTTGTTATTACCGATGATTCTTTAAAATACACCCCGGGCGGTCCTGGATCCGATGGACTGGAAACCGGTTCCAGTTTCATTGCCGAGATTCCCGACGCCAATTGTGTGGCCGGGAAGAAGGGGGACCCCTCGGTTCCAAGCCATTTTGACGGTCAGCTTAAGGAGGTCCGGAAAAAGTTTGAGGAGAAATTCCCAAACGGGGAAAGGGCAGATACAGATCTTGGAGGGATCCCTGTAACGCTAACAGGAATTTTGTTCTACGATCGCCCCCACCATCAAACCGGACGGGCAATTAACGGAGTGGAGCTTCATCCTCTCCTGGATATTAGTTTCGGAGATAATGTGACAACGCCTGGCGGAACAACTCCGACTAATACCCCCGCACCCGAGGAAGGGGTTGTCAATCAGCTGTTTGGAAATCCTGGATTTGAGGAAGGGATTACAAGCTGGTCAGGAACCGTTGAAGATATTGGAAACTTCGAAAACGCCTCAGCACATCGAGGAAATTATTTTGCCTGGATGGGGGGAATCGGAACAGCCCATTCTGAGTCTTTATATCAAAATGTCACTATTCCAGCTTCTGCAAAAACCGCCCTTCTGTCCTTCTGGATCCATATCATGACTGAGGAAACCACCACCAGCAAAATTCACGATAAAATGTCTATGCAAATTAGGGATCAACAAGGAATCCTGCTTACGACTTTGAAAAAATACTCGAACCTGGACAGAAATGATAATTATGTCCAGGAGAGTTTTGATCTTTCCAAATATATTGGGCAAAATATTCAACTGTTTATAAAAGTGGTCGAAGACAACGGGAAAGCGACCTCATTTATGTTAGACGATTTTGCATTAATGGTTCAGTAACGACTCTTCTCGTTTGACCGTTATAAATCGTTGCATAAATAAAGCTACACAAGTCGGAGATTTACTAAAGAAGTTCGCTGTTTTTTCTCCTTTTTCAAAAAGAAATCCATTTCGTTATCTTCCGGAAGGAGTCCTCTTGTCAAGACGAGCCCAATGGTATCAAGTCTTTAAACAAAGCCGGATCAGCGTAATCAGTGTCGTTTTGGTCATCTCTATTTTTATACTCTCGGATCAGGCTCAGGATGTGTTGCGTTCTCTAGCCCAGCCCGGCGTGGGTGGTAAGATCATCCTCTTTGAAATTCTGTTATGGATTTGGGCATTCACCAATTGGTATGGAGCGCGGTTCTTGCTGGATCATGATTTTCAGGCAATCCGAATGAATCAAAAGTCTCAGATGCGGCCTCGATCCCTCTGGGGGGAAAACTTTATGCCCCGCTTTTTAGGTTCGGCAGGACTGGTGGGTTTAGGCTTTGCCCTGCTCTATGCCGTTACGGGGCTTCACGATATCAACGACATGCACTATGAACGGGTAAGATGGCTGGGCTGGATCAATATGCCAGGAGGTATCCTGTTTTATTTCCTGGTGACGGTACGCCGCCCGGTGTTACAACATTTAAGCGCATTGGCACGAAGAACAAGCGGTTTCCGCTGGGTGCCGGCGTATTCCCCCAGAATCGCCAGGGTGTCTGATTTCAGTGAATTTCCGCTCTGG